>JAAYTB010000066.1 GCA_012523855.1 Clostridia bacterium | reverse complement strand
TCCTCTTCACTGTTCTATTATCCAGATCTATTACTAGATCCCCATGTTCAACAAGCTTTCTAACAAGGTCATTATTACTCTCCATCCTACGTAAAACTGCTTTTATCCTAGCAATCAATTCCCTTGTATCAAAGGGCTTAGTTATATAATCATCAGCTCCTAGCTCAAGTCCTAGAACCTTATCAACGATATCATCCTTTGCAGTAAGCATAACAATGGGAGTCTTCTTTCTTCTGCTAATCTCTTTACAGAGCTCATGACCATTTGTATCTGGAAGCATAAGATCTAAAATTACTAAATCAGGATTAAAGGAGTCAAACAAAGTCAAAGCGGTCTTCCCATTACTAGCAACTGCCACTTGAAATTGCTCCCTTGTTAGTATCATTTCTACTAAATCTAAAATGGCCTGCTCATCATCTATTACTAAAATTTTAGCCACCTTTTTCCCTCCCTTAAACTTACCTTAATAATTATTATCCTATTTATATCTTAACCTCAAAAATTACTTATTTCAATTTCAACTTAGCCAAAGCCTCTGCTAAAGCATTATTGCTAAAATCCTCTTTAGCTTGCTCTTTTAAATATCTGTTCACCTCCTTCTTAGATACAGAGTTGCCTTCCTTTTTCTTTCTTTCATTAAAGGTTGAAAGTTTTTCTCTAAAGCCACAAGTACATACAAAAATCCTATTGTCACCTTGGCCCCTAAGCTCCAGCTTCTTACGGCAATTAGGGCATCTAGCATTAGTTATTTGGGCAAGACCTTTTCTGTAACCACATTCTCTATCTTGGCAAACCAGCATCTTCCCTTTCTTACCCTTTACCTCTAACAAGTATTTTCCACATTCCGGGCACTTTTCCCTTGTCATATTATCATGCCTAAACTTTTCTTCGCTGCTCTTGATTGTCTTTACTATCTCTTCTGCATACTTTCTCATTTCTGCAATGAAAGCCTTTTTATTCAGCTTACCTTTAGAAATATCTCCAAGCTTTTGCTCCCATTCTGCAGTTAAAGCTGGTGACTTCAAATCTTCTGGCACAAGGTCTAAGAGCTGCTTACCCTTGGAAGTTATAAATATATCCTTCCCTCTCTTTTCTATTAGAAAGCTATTAAATAACTTATCTATAATATCTGCTCTAGTAGCAACAGTACCTATTCCTCCAGCTTCTCCTATAGTTTTTATAAGCTCCTTCCTTTCTCCCTCCATATACTTAACGGGATTTTCCATGGCAGAAAGAAGGCTGGCTTCATTAAAAGGTGCTGGTGGCTTTGTTTCTCCCTTAGTTTCAGTTAAGGCTGTCACCTTCAACAGTTCCCCCTTATTAAGCTGGGGTAGATTTTGATCAGCTCCATCCTCGCTATCCTCATCCTGAAACTTGTTTTCATAAACTTCCTTCCAGCCTAAGGATAGAACTATTTTGCCTTTAGCAATAAAGCTTTCCTCACCTATCTTCACCCTAAGGGTAGTTTGTTTGTATTCAAAGGGTGGATATAAGACTGATAAGAAACGCTTAACCACTAAATCATAGATCTTTCTCTCCTTATCGCTTAAATTGCTTAAAACTACAGACTCTTCCGTTGGAATAATGGCATGATGATCCGAAACCTTACTGTCATCTACAAAGTGTTTACTAGCCTTGATGGGACTTCTCATCAGCTTCATGGCAACCTTTGAATAAGGGCCTACACCGCAGGCCTTAATTCTGTCCTTTAAGGTATCTACTATGTCAGAAGTTAAATACCTTGAATCTGTTCTTGGATAAGTTAGGATCTTATGATTTTCATATAATCTCTGCATAATGGATAAGGTTTCCTTAGCAGAATAGCCAAAGAACTTATTTGCATCCCTTTGTAGTTCTGTTAGATCGTAAAGTTGACTGGCAAATTTCTTCTTTGTAGCCTTTTCTATATTTATAATTTGACCATCCTTATTTCTAATATTCTTTATAATCTTCTCTATCTTACCTCTATCAAAGCTTTTTATATCCTTAGACTTGCTATCCTGCCAGGTGAACTTTATTCCTTGAGCTACAGCAGTAATGCCATAATAAGTTTTAGGCTTAAAATTTCTTATTTCTTCTTCTCTGGCAGCGATCATTGCTAAAGTAGGAGTCTGCACTCTTCCACAGGATAACTGGGCATTATACTTACTAGTTAAGGCCCTAGTTGCATTTATTCCAACTATCCAATCTGCTTCTGCCCTAGCCACCGCTGAATGGTATAAGTTTTCGTATTCCCTGCCATCCTTCAGCTTATTAAAGCCTTCCCTTATAGCCTTGTCTGTAACAGAGGAAATCCATAAACGCTTTAAGGGCTTTCTTACATGGGCCTTTTCTATAATCCATCTGGCCACTAGCTCCCCTTCTCTCCCTGCGTCGGTGGCAATTACTATCCTATCTACATCTTTTCTCTTCATCTGTTCCTTTACTACATTAAACTGCTTGCCACTTTGCTTAATAACTACAAGTTTTAAGGGGAATGGCAGTATAGGTAAATCCTCAAGCTTCCAAGACTTGTACCTATCATCATATTGCTCTGGATTGGCTAAGGTAACCAAATGTCCTAAGGCCCAGGTAACTATATATTTATCTCCCTCCAAATAACCATTGCCCTTTTTAGAGCATTTAAGAACTCTGGCAATATCTCTACCCACAGAGGGCTTTTCTGCTAAAACTAAAACTTTACTCATATACTCAATCCTTTCTATAAATTACTATAAAACAAAACCCTATAAGATTTCTCTTATAGGGTGTCATTTCGGATTTAATTATCTTCTGAATCCTCTGTTGTTCTGTTGCTTTCTTGCTCTTCTGCAATCAGGACATCTTACTGGATCGTTTTCGAATCCTTTTTCTTTGTAGAAAGCTTGCTCGCCTTCAGTGAAAACAAATTCTTTTTCGCAATCTTTGCATACTAAGTTCTTATCTGCCATTTCAACATTCCTCCTTTTACATTGATACGAAGATTTAAAATTTGATTAACACTTCTTCCTAGTTAAGGGGAATGCTGTTGATCATTTAAATCTTTTTTCCTTGCAACCAACTACAAGTACTAGATTAGTATATCACAGTGATTTTTGATTTGCAATAAATTTAT
>JAAYTB010000065.1 GCA_012523855.1 Clostridia bacterium | reverse complement strand
TTAATGCCTGTTTTTTTATAAAAGCTTTAACATAAGTTATAGATGGCTCATACTGTAATATAAAGAATAATAGTTATCAATTAGGAAAATATTTTAGTTTTTATCTATTTAGTAGAATTTGTGTTGCATAATTACATGAGCGGTGGTATAATTATACAAACATTTAATAGATTGATGAGGGAAATTTTATGAAAACTATTTTAATGAAACAACAAGTTAATTTTATATATTATTTTAGCCAAAGTTATTATTATATCTTTGGTCACTTTTGTTGTACAAAAAAATAATAGTTTTATATAAAATGGGTCCATCATACATTTTTTAAATAAGACTCATTAGGGTCTTTTTTTATTACAAAAAAAAGGAGGGCTATTTAAAATGGTAATAATTTTAAAAAAGGATGCTACAAAAGATGATATTGGTAGAATCAAGAAATGGATAGAAAACTTAGGTTGCAGTGTTCATTTAAGCGAAGGTAATAGTTGCTGTATTCTTGGTGCAGTAGGAGATACTACTGCCATCGATATAGGAATTTTTGAGCTTGAAGATTGCGTAGAGAAGGTTATGAGAATACAGAGTCCTTATAAAAGAGCTAGCAGAGTTTTTAATCCATTAGATACAATTATTGATGTGAAAGGGAAAACTATAGGTGGAAACAAGCTAGCTGTAATAGCTGGACCTTGCTCTGTAGAGTCTGAAGAGCAACTGTTAACTATTGCAAAGTCTGTTAAGGAATCTGGGGCTACCTTTCTAAGAGGAGGAGCGTATAAACCAAGAACTTCACCATATAGCTTTCAGGGTTTAAAAGAAGAGGGGCTTAAACTTCTTAAGAAAGCTAGTGCTATAACAGGGCTACCTGTAGTTACAGAAATTATGGCTCCTAATCAAATAGAATCAGCTCTACCCTATGTGGATGTTATACAAATAGGTGCAAGAAATATGCAGAACTTTGATTTGCTCAAGGAGGTAGGAAAAACTGATAAACCCATATTACTAAAAAGAGGTTTAAGTGCTACCATTGAAGAATTATTAATGTCAGCTGAATATATTATGTCAGAAGGCAATGAAAAGGTAATATTATGTGAAAGAGGAATTAGAACCTTCGAAACCTATACAAGAAATACTTTAGATTTAAGTGCTGTACTAGCCATCAAGAAACTTAGTCACTTACCGGTTATTGTTGATCCAAGTCATGCTAGCGGAAAATGGTGGATGGTAGAGCCTTTATCAAAAGCTGCTATAGCAGTTGGTGCTGATGGTATTGCTGTTGAAGTTCATCACGATCCTGCTAAGGCCTTAAGCGATGGAGAACAATCTATAAAACCAGAAAAATTTACCGCTTTAATGGATTCATTAAAAGACTTATCAAAAATTGTTAATAAGGAAATTCAGGTATAAAAACATGGATTTAAGCGACTTTAATATTACTATTGTTGGATTAGGGCTTATTGGTGGCTCATATGCTATGGCTTTAAGAAAATTAAAACCAAGACAGCTATGGGCCATAGATAAAGATCTTCAGACAATAAAAAAAGCAGAAGAAAAACAAATAATTGATTTTTCTGGTTTAGAAATAAAATATATGTTATCTAATAGTGACTTAATTATAATGGCTCTTTATCCTGAAGACACTATAAGCTTTATAGAGGCAAATATGTCATACTTTAAAGCAGGCTGTATTATTACAGATATTTGTGGGTTAAAAGTAAATATTGTTTCTAGGATAGAAAGAATTCTAAGGAATGATTTAGACTTTATTGGAGGACATCCGATGGCTGGAAAAGAATTTTCTGGTTTTAACCATGCAGATGAAAGTATTTTTGAAGATGCAAATTATTTTCTTACCCCTACTAGCCAGAATAAAAAAGAAACTCTAGAATTCATGGAGAAATTAATTGTTGCATTAGGTTGTAAAAAGCCTATTTTAATATCAGCGGAAGATCATGATAGAATAATAGCCTATACTAGTCATCTACCCCACATGTTAGCAGTAGCATTAATCAATTGTTTTACTCCAGAAGAACATTTAAAGAGTTTAATTGGTGGAAGTTTTAAGGATGCCACAAGGGTGGCATCTTTGAATAGTGTTCTCTGGTTAGAGTTAATAAAAACAAATAAGAATAATGTAATAGATATTTTAGATTGTTTTATTGATAATATTGTCAAGCTTAAAGATATAATTATCAATGATGATGATGAAAAATTGTTAGAGGAGTTTAAGTGCGCCAACAAAAGGAGAAAGGAGTTGGAATAATGCAAAAAATTCAACTGAATCTATCACAACACCAATATAGTATATTTATTGAAACTGGTTTGATAAATAATACAGCAGATATAGTCTCGGACTTATTCAATACAAAGAAAATTATAGTTATAACAGATGAAAATGTTTATAGATTTTACGGAGAAACTATTAAGACTAACTTATCAAGTAAAGATTTTGATGTGAACTTTATTATCCTTGAACCTGGCGAGGAAACTAAAAGTATTGCTAGCTTGCAATATATTTACAATAAATTGCTAGACTTTTCAGTAAACAGAGATTCCTTGCTAGTAGCTTTAGGAGGAGGGGTAGTAGGGGATATAACCGGCTTTGTTGCAGCTACTTTTTTAAGGGGAATAAGATATATTCAAATACCAACTTCAGTAATAGCACAAGTAGATAGCAGTATCGGTGGCAAGGTTGCTGTTAATTTGGAGCGGGGTAAAAACTTAATAGGTAACTTTTATCATCCTCACGCTGTAATTATTGACCCTCAGGTCTTATTAACTCTAGATGATCGTTTCTTTTATGATGGTATGGCTGAAGTGATAAAATACGGACTTATTAAGGATTCAAAGCTCTTTAACAACCTCTTAAAATATAAGAATAAATCAGAAATTATGGCAAACATGGAATACATTATTTATACTTGTTGCAATATAAAGAAAGAAATTGTAGAGAAAGATGAGAAGGATACTGGTTTAAGAATGTTGCTTAACTTTGGTCATACTTTAGGTCACGGTATTGAGGCTTATTATGATTATAAAACATATACTCACGGTGAAGGAGTAGCTATGGGCATGTATTCTATTAGCAAGATAGGTGAAAAACTTGGATTGACTAAAGATGGCTGTAGCGAAAAAATTAAAGAAGCCTTAGTTCAATATCATCTACCTTATAAGTTACCAGTGCATATAAATGATTTGCTTAATATTATTAATAAAGATAAAAAGGTAATGGACACCGGACTTAACTTCATTCTTATAAAAGATCTTGGTGAAGGATATATTAAGAAGGTTAAATTAACAGATGTAGCCAAATTTTTAGGAGAGGATGAAAATAAAATATGACTTACATTGAAGTAAAGAATAGTAGCACACTGCAAGGAAAAGTAAATATACCTTCTTCAAAAAGTGTTGGCCACAGAGCGCTAATATGCGCTGCTCTAGCAGAAGGAACGAGTATAATAAGAAATATTAATTTGTCGAAAGATATAAAAGCTACTGCAGGAGTTTTGGAAGCATTAGGTGCTGCAATTAAGATTGATGAAAGAGAAATCAATGTAAAAGGAACAAATAAGCTTAAGTATTCAGCTTCTGAATTATTCTGTAATGAAAGTGGTTCTACTTTAAGATTTCTAATTCCTGTGGCAATGTTACAGGAGGATACCGTTACCTTTACAGGAAGAGGTAAACTTGTAGAAAGACCCTTAACTCCATTTTATAATATTTTTGACAAACAGAGACTTTATTATAAAAATAACAATGGCATGCTTCCTCTAGAAGTAAAGGGTAGATTAAAAGCAGGAGATTTTTCTATTGAAGGAAATGTTAGCTCACAGTTTATAAGTGGCTTAATGTTTGCCCTTCCTCTTCTTAATGAAAATTCTAAAATAATAGTAGATGGAAAGTTAGAATCCCGTCCTTATATAGATTTGACTATAGATGTTTTGCGGGAATTTGGAGTAAATATAGATAATAATAATTATGAAAGCTTTACTATAAAGGGAGGACAAAAATACACTGCTAAGGATTATACTGTAGAAGGAGATTACTCCCAGGCTGCATTCTTTCTAGCTGCAGGCCTGTTAAATGGTAAAGTACAATGTATGAATTTAAAAAAGGATTCCTTGCAGGGAGATAAAGAATTCATAAATATTGCTACTAGAATGGGCGGTAAAATAATAGAAGAAGATCATGGCTTCATAGCAATTAAATCAGATTTAACTGCGACAGATATCGATGCGTCACAAGTGCCTGATTTGGTGCCAATATTAGCGGTATTAGCATCTGTTAGTCAGGGGCAAACTGTTATATATAATGCTGCTAGGTTAAGAATAAAAGAATGTGACAGACTCCAAGCAGTGACTACTGAATTGAATGCCTTAGGAGCAAATATTATAGAGAAAGAAGATTCATTGATAATCAATGGGGTTAAAAGTCTAAAAGGTGGAAAAGTTAAGTCCTGGAATGACCATCGTATAGCTATGTCCATGACTATCGCCTCTTTAGTTTGTGAAAATCCTGTGATAATAGAAGACTATAAGGCCATAGATAAATCTTATCCAGACTTTTATGAGGATTTTATAAGCTTAGGTGGCCACATTAGTTTTTAACTAAAAGATATAAGTTAAAGGAGAAAGAAAATGGCTGAATTAATGAAATACAGAAGTGAAATAGATTTAATTGATAAGGAGTTAGTTGATCTTCTTGAAGAAAGATTTGAACTTGCACAACAAATAGGTCAATATAAAAAAGAAAGAAATATGAATATTTTGAACAAAGATAGAGAAAATCAAGTAATAGAAAAGAATTTGAAGCTTGTAAAAAATTCGAATTACAAAACTTATATAACAGAAATATTAAAAACAATTATGGAGGAAAGCAAGAAACTTCAATCCCAATTATAATTTAAGCGAGGTTCTTAGGATGAATTTGTTTGGTTTAATAGGTGAAAAATTGGCGCACAGTATATCACCTGCTATACATGAGTTAATATTTAAATATTACGGTATAGATGGTGAATATAAGCTTTATGCTCTGCAAAGAGATGAACTACAATCCTTCGTGAAAAATAATAAGCTAAGAGGTTTCAATGTTACAATCCCATACAAAATAGATATAATGAAATACTTGACCTTTATTAGTCCAGAAGCAGAAGCTATAGGTGCTGTTAATACTGTTTTTATGGATAAGGGAAAGATCAAGGGATATAATACCGATTATAACGGAATTGATATGACCTTTAAGAAATATGATATATCTATAGAAAATTCTAGCGCTATTGTTCTAGGCAGTGGGGGAGCCGCTGCAGCAGTTCTTCAATATCTTAAAGATAAACATTGCAAAGATATAACTATCGTTGTCAGAGATAAGAGCAAAAAAATCAATCTAAGAGATGACAATCATAAAATAATTCAATATGAGGATTTAAGCTCAGTAAAAACAAAGGATATATTAGTGAATTGTACTCCTGTAGGTATGTATCCAAATGTAGAGCAGTGTATAGTAGAAGAGGAATTTGTAAAAGGATTTAATTTTGTATTTGATCTAATTTATAATCCTCTTAATACTAAATTATTATCTTACGCCATGGATAATAACATTAAATGTGCTAATGGGCTTCTTATGTTGGTAGGTCAGGCAGTTTGGGCTGAGTCAATATGGAATAATATAGATGTTAAAGAAGAAGTTATAGAAAAGATCTATATGGAATTAACGCAAAGGGGTTTCTAATTAATATGATATTGGATAAAACTAACATTGTTTTAATAGGTATGCCTGGGTGCGGTAAAACAACCATAGGTATGAAATTAGCAAATAATTTAAATAAAAAATTTATAGATACAGACGAGTTAGTAGAAATCAGTAGCGGGAAAAAAATTTCTGATTTATTTCTCTTAGGTGAGGATTATTTTCGGGATATAGAAAGTAAGGTTGTGAAAAAACTAGCAGCTAGTGACAATCTTATAATCTCTACTGGAGGAGGGGTTATTAAACGAAAGGAAAACATAGGATTTTTAAAAGAAAAAGGAGTAATTTTCTTTATTAACCGTCCACCAGAAGATATAATCAAGGATATAGAAGTTTCAACAAGACCACTCTTAGAAAATAAAAAGAATTCTATATGGAATTTATACAAAGAACGAATAGACTTATATAGAAGCTCTTGTGATATAGAAATAAATAATGTAGACAGTTTAGAAAAAACAGTGGAGGATATATTGATACAATGTAAGGGGATGAATTTAATTTGAAGTTTTTAATTATCAATGGTCCGAACATAAACTTTATTGGAATACGGGAAAAACACATATATGGTGACAAAGATTATGAATACTTGTGTAATCTTATAAAGGAAGAGGCTGAAAAAAGAAATTTATTAGTAGACATTGTCCAGAGCAATAGCGAAGGTCAGATAATCGACTACATTCATGATGCCTACAATAAATATCAAGGAATAATTATCAATCCTGGAGCCTATACACATTATAGCTATGCCATATATGATGCTTTAAAATCTGTTATGATTCCTTCCGTAGAGGTGCATATTAGCAACATACATGCTAGAGATGAGTTTAGAAGTAAATCCGTCACCGCAGCAGCTTCAGTAGGTTTAATAAGTGGCTTTGGACTAAATGGATATGTATTAGCTCTAGATGCTATGATGAATTTGAAAAATAACAGGGAAAGTTAACCCTGTTATTTTTATTTACATTGTTTTTATAAACATCTGGGTCCAGTAGTTCTTACCAGATTTACTAGTGGCTAAACCTACACCTAATTGATTGTAAGTAGGACTTAATATATTAGCTCGATGTCCAGGTGAATTCATCCATGCTGCTACAACTTCTGCAGGAGTTCTTTGACCTGAAGCTATATTCTCTCCAGCAGCGGAAAACCTTATACCAAAAGACTCCATCATATCAAAAGGTGATCCATAAGTGGGAGAGGTATGGGAAAAGTAGTTTTTGTTAATCATATCTTGTGACTTATACCTAGCAACTCTACCTAACTGCCAATTATTAGCTACTGGTTGAAGACCTCTTTTTCTTCTTTCTACATTAACCAGTCTAACAACTTCTGCTTCTTTAGCTTTTATATCATCAATTGTTGGTACTGTTAACTTTTGACCTGGATAAATTAAAGAAGCATTTCTAACACTTGGATTTGAGGCAATAATTTCACTAACCCCTACCTGATATTTTGAAGCAATTTTCCACATAGAATCTCCAGATTTAACTGTATAGATTACAGGCTGAGCTGCAACACTAGTAGAAAACAGTGACAAAAACAAGATTGAAAGGGAAATTGTTTTCTTCTTCATTATTAACACCTCCATCTATATTTTTTAATTTATCAGTTTTTTAATGTTATAGGTTTTGTGGAAATTAACCTAAGTAATTGATAGATCTCTAAGGCTTGTTTAATATGTTAAATATCTTTGATTTTTACACATTAAGTAATATAATTTATATGTACTACAAATATAATAGAAATTTTGGTGATTAATCATGGAAGAAAGACTACAAAAGTTCATGGCTCGTTGTGGTGTAGCCTCACGAAGAAAGTGTGAAGAGCTTATTTTAGCTGGAAAGGTGAAGCTTAACAAAGAAATAATAAGAGAATTAGGTACTAAAATTAATCCTTCTATAGATAAAGTAGAAGTTGAGGGTGTATTAATTAAACCTGAAGAAAAGAAACTCTATATAGCTTTAAGCAAACCTGTAGGCTACATAACAACAGTTAAGGATGAAAAGAATCGCAAAACAGTTTTAGATTTAGTAAAAGTTAAGGAAAGAATTTACCCTATTGGAAGATTAGATTATAATACTTCTGGTCTACTATTATTAACAAATGATGGGGACGTATATAATCGGCTTATCCATCCTAGACAATCTATTAATAAAGTTTATATAGCCCTGGTTAAGGGTCATATAAGCGATAAAAAAGTTAAAATATTTAGTGAGGGAATAGATATAGGTGGCTATATAACAGCACCAGCTAAAATTAAAATAATAAAAAAATATACAAACTCAACTAAAGTAGAAATAACCATCCATGAAGGGAAAAACAGACAAGTTAGAAGAATGTGTGAGAAGATAGGAAACCCTGTAATTGAGTTAAAAAGAATTAAAATAGGTGATATTAAAATAGAAGGAATAGAAGTAGGTAAATGGAGATATCTATCGGAAAAAGAAATGAAATACTTAAAGAATTTATAATAGGGTGATGAAATGTTTAAATATATAAATGATGTGAGTAATATTGCTCATGGTGTTATTAAAAATTATTGTACAAATTTTATTACAGCATTAGATGCAACTTTAGGCAACGGCTATGACACAGATTTTTTATCTTCACTATTTGATACTGTCTATGCCTTTGATATTCAGGAACAGTGTATATTAAATTATAAAAATAAGGGTAATAATAAAGTAACTCTTATACATGACTCACATGAGAATATTGATAGGTATATAAATAAAGGTTTAGATTGTGTAATGTACAATTTAGGATTTCTTCCTGGAGGAGACAAGGATTTAACTACAGTTTATGAATCCACCTTAAAAAGTATTGAAAAAGCACTGTTACTACTAAATCCACAAGGCATACTTACAATTGCCATATATCCTGGCCACCAAGCTGGAAAATTAGAGAAAGAACATTTATTAGATTACTGTAGAAAGCTACCAAAACATAAATTTGGAGTTTTATATAGTCAGTTTGTTAATAGGCAAAATAATCCTCCGGAACTATTGATAATTGAAAAAAATGAAGGATTTTAAGATGAATCTTGCACATGTTTTTTAATGGTGTTAAAATGGTGTTAACCTTGTAATTGTTCTTTATTAGGAGTGGATTTTGATTGTTGGATAATGGAAAAAAAGATTTAATGAAAATAATTCAAACTAGATTTTCAAGATTAAGCAAAGGTCAAAAGTTAATTGCAGAGTACATATTAAAGCATTATGATAAGGCTGCTTTTCTAACGGCAGCAAAACTTGGAACAAATGTGGGGGTTAGTGAGTCTACGGTAGTTAGATTCGCCAACGAACTAGGTTATAGCGGTTATCCAGCTCTTCAAAAGGCTTTGCAGGAATTAATAAAAAACAGACTTACTACAGTACAAAGAATAGAATTATCAAACGGTTTAATTAATGAAGGCAATGCTCTAAAAGATGTGATAAAGTCAGATATAGAAAACCTAAGAGCCACTTTAGAAAAAATTGATTATAAAGTTTTTGAAGAAGTGATAGAGAATATTTTTCAAGCTAAAACTATATATATTATCGGTTTGAGAAGTTCCACTGCCTTAGCTGAATTTCTAGGGTTTTATTTAAATCTTATATTAGATAATGTCAAGGTAGTTGGATATGGAATGAGTGATATTTTTGAGCAAATGCTTAATTTATCTAGTGAAGATTTAGTAATTGGTATAGGTTTTCCTAGGTATGCTAATCGAACTATAGAAGCTCTAGCCTTTGCCCAAGATAGAAAAGCAAAAGTGGTAGCAATTACTGATGGACTTTTATCACCTTTAGCTAATAGGGCAGACTATACACTGATTGCTCAAAGCAATATGGCCTCCTTTGTTGATTCTTTAGTTGCACCACTAAGCATAATCAATGCCTTGATTATTGCGGTGGGTCTAAGAGAAAAGGAGAAAATATCTTCTATTTTTACTGATTTAGAAGGTTTATGGGAAAACTATAATATCTATAATTATAAAAACAAGGATTAGAAAGCTAAAAAGGACTAGTTAGGTCTTTTTTATTGAACACCTTTAAAAATAATCAACCCAATAAGATTATATCTAGTTGTATATAATAGCGAGGTGAGATATTGAAAACTA
This sequence comes from Clostridia bacterium, assembly GCA_012523855.1. Lineage (GTDB taxonomy): Bacteria > Bacillota > Clostridia > Clostridiales > Clostridiaceae > Clostridium_AU. The sequence goes on along the minus strand of JAAYTB010000065.1, from coordinate 12,873 downwards.
CAGTGGTAATAGGCGGAGGACCTGCTGGTATGATGGCAGCTATTGAGGCATCAAAAACTAGTAAAGTTATACTATTAGAATCCAATGCTAAACTGGGCAAAAAATTATTTGTTACAGGAAAGGGTAGATGTAATGTAACCAATGCCAAAGATATAAGTGAATTTTTCAACTATATACCTGGCAATCCAACCTTTCTTTACAGTGCTTTATACACTTTCACTAACGAAAATACTATGGATTTTTTTGATAAGCAGAGGGTGAAATTAAAAATAGAAAGAGGGGATAGAGTATTCCCTGCTTCTGATAAATCCTCTGATATAATAAATGCTTTAGAGTGGACTCTAAAGGATAATGGAGTAGACATTAGACTAAATTCCAAAGTACTTAAGGTTCATAAGGAAGGTAGCAAAATAGATTATGTTCTATTGGATAAGGGTGAAAAAGTTATAGGTGATTACTTTATTGTCTGTACTGGTGGTAAGTCTTATCCTTTAACTGGATCAAGCGGTGATGGCTATAAATTCGCAAAATCATTAGGCCACAATATTGTTTCTATAAAACCATCCTTAGTACCTATAGTTGTAAAAGAGGAATGGATAAGAGAACTGCAAGGCCTCTCCTTAAGAAATGTTGAATTTAAAATATTTGAAAAAAACAAGTGTATCTTTAGGGAATTTGGTGAAATGTTGTTTACCCATTACGGTATATCTGGACCTATTGTTTTAAGTGGTAGTCGAAAAGTAAATACTAGCCATAGCCAACAAGCTTACATAGACTTAAAGCCTGCATTAACAGAGGAAGAATTGGATAAACGGATACAAAGAGATTTTCAGCTCTTTAAAAACAAAGAGATAAAAAATGCATTGAATGAACTGTTGCCTCAAAAAATTATAAATAGAATAATTATATCTGCAGAGATAGCAATGGATAAAAAGGTACATTCTATTACAAAACAGGAACGAAAAAGGCTAGCTCAAGTTATTAAAAACTTTAAGTTAGAAATCCATGGATTAAGACCAATAGAAGAGGCCATTGTTACAGCTGGTGGAGTGGATACAAAAGAAATAAACCCTTCTACCATGGCGTCAAAAATTATTGACAACTTATACTTTGCTGGTGAAGTAATTGATGTGGATGCATACACAGGTGGGTATAATATTCAAATTGCTTTTTCTACAGGTTTTTTAGCAGGAAAGTCCATTAACGAATTGGAAAATCAGTAGTTTTAAAGGATTTTATTATTTTTCATAGAATAATTATATTGGAGCAAAAAAGAAAGGCGGATTTTTATGAGAATTTCCATAGCAATAGATGGTCCCGCAGGTGCAGGTAAAAGTACTATTGCAAAAAAAATTGCAAATAAATTAGGAATAATGTATATTAATACTGGGTTGATGTATAGGGCAATAACACTAAAAGCTTTAGAAAAAAATATAGCTCCTGATGATATTGAAACCTTAATTCAACTTATAGATAGTATTGATATGCATTTTAAAGATGATAAGCTCTATATTAGCGGTGAGGATATTACATCTCGATTAAACAGTCAAGTAATAAATAAATCAGTTGCTTCCTATGCTACCATACCAGAACTTAGAGAAAGACTTGTTGAAATGCAACGAAACTTATCAAATAAATTTAATGTTATCATGGATGGAAGAGATATAGGTACTGTTGTGTTAAAAAATGCTGCTTTTAAATTTTACCTAACAGCAAGTCCTGAAGAAAGAGCTAATAGAAGGTACAAAGAGCTGGCAGCTAAAGGTATAGAAGTAAGTTACGAAGAGATTCTTAAAGATATAATCGATAGAGATTACAAGGATATGCACAGAGAAGTGAATCCCTTAAAAAAGGCTGATGATGCCATAGAGATAGACTCAACTTCACTAAGTATTGATGAAGTTGTAGAATTTATCACTAAACATGTTAAACTAGGATTGAATAGTTTATAAGATTCATGATGAATCTATAATTAAATGGAATTACATCAGGTGATTATTCGCCTGATTGGATAATAAAGGAGGCAATGTTAAAGATGATTGATGAAAACAAAAATGCTTTTAATGAACAGCTAGCCTACATGGATCAGCATGATAAACAAATTTTTGTTGGTCAAATAGTAGAAGGTGAGATTATTTCATTAAAAGAAAAAGAAGCTTTTTTAAATATAGGATATAAGGCAGATGCTTTATTACCTTTAAAGGAAGCTACTTTTGATGAAAATGCAAATTTAAACGATGTTTTTTCAATTGGAGACACAATAGAAGCAAAAGTAATAAGTAGAAAAAACGAAGATGGTTACGTAGTATTATCAAAAATTGAATTAGAAAAAGAAAATACTTATAACTATATTAAAGAAACTCACAATAATGGCAATGTTATTAGTATAACTGTAAAGGAAGCTGTAAAAGGCGGACTAATAGCCATGTATAAAGGTGTTAGAATATTTATTCCAGCTTCACATATCGAACTTCATCATGTTAATGACTTAAGCACTTATATAGGAAAGACCATAGAAGTTCAAATAATAGAATATGATGATTCAAAGAGGAATATTAGAATCATTGCTTCCAGAAGGGAACTATTAAAAGCTGAAAGAAATCGTATAGAAGAAGAGGCTTGGGCAAGCTTAGAAAAAGATATGGTAGTAGAGGGTGAAGTTAAAAGATTAACTTCCTTCGGTGCCTTCGTAGAAGTAAAGGGAGTAGATGGACTACTACATGTATCTGAAATGTCTTGGGCTAGAGTAACTAAGCCCTCTAGCATTGTAAAAATTGGTGACAAAATAACAGTTAAAATTATAGAATTAGATAAGGAAAACAAGAGGATTTCTTTAAGTATAAAGGCACTCCAAGAGGATCCATGGAATAATGTAGAGTTAAAGTACCCACTAGATTCTGTTGTTCTTGGTAAAGTGGTGCGATTTGCTAGTTTTGGAGCATTTGTTGAACTAGAACCTGGAATTGATGCACTAGTGCACATATCAGAAATTAGTCATAAAAGAATAAATACACCAGCAGACGCTTTAACTATAGGCCAAGAGGTTAAAGCTAAGATTATTGATATAGATATTGAAAATAGAAAGATAGGATTAAGCATAAAGGCTGTAGATTAATATTAAGAAGCGTGTCTACTTAGGTTTTGACTATTAAATTAATTTTAATGGTTGAATTCAAAACCATAGGCACGCTTTTTTCCTTTACTACGGTTATTATGCTTTTTAAGTACTTATTTCAATACCAGTCTAATATAATGAAGTAACACTAAAATGTTTAGGAGGATATTTATGTCCGAAAATCATTATAATAGTGGTGGGATAACGGAAAAAGTAAGGAACATAATTGAAATAGTACTACATCATTATGATGTTAATATACATAACATAACCAGGGTTAGAAGTGTTTATAAAGTAGAAAGCGATAAGGGCAATCTTTGTGTGAAAAGGGTAAAACGTGGAAGACGTAAAGCTCAAAATGGTTATTATCTTGTAGAAAATCTTAAGAAATCCAATTTCCACAATACAGCAACTTATTACAAAACCTTTCGTGGTAATTATTATGTTGAGCATGGTAAACGAATTTATTATGTAACTAGTTGGATTGACGGCACTGAATGTGATGTTAGAGACATTAATGAAGGCATAGGCTGTGTTGAGTTGCTGGCTAAATTTCATAATTCCGTAAACTCTATAGATGTTTCAAAGCTTAAATTGAAAAATAATTTAAAAAACTGGCCAGGTATCTTTTATAGCAATGTTTTAGATATGGAAAAGTATAAGAGCTATATAAATAGAAAAGTTATAAAAAGTCAGTTTGATCATTTATACTATGATTATATAGATATGTATTATCAAAGAGGTTTAACTGCTTTAACTTTTCTAAATAACTCTAATTATTACAAGCTATCCAGGGAAGCTAATATTAGAAAAACCATCTGTCATAATAGTTTCTATTATCAAAACATCATAAAAAAGCAGGATCAATACTATCTTATAGATTTAGATTCAGTAATGATAGATCTACAGATAATGGACTTAGGTAATTTTATCAGGAGATTAATGCATAAGAGTGAATATAACTGGGACTTCAACAAAGCTAAAATTCTGATAGAACATTATTCTACTTTCAGATCCGTTAGTGCAGAGGAATTAGAAGTAATTTTATCTTTATTAATTTTCCCCTATCGTTTTTGGAAGTTAGGTAAAAAAAGATATGTAAAACAAAAAGGTTGGAGCGAAACTAAATACCTTAAGAAACTAAATAAGATTCTTAAATACTCTTTGGAAGAGCAAAGATTTATAGAGAGTTTCATGAATTATATAAATATGGTGAAAAACACTATATAAATAAGTTGTTGCAAAGAAGGTATACTATGGTTAAAATATTAAGATTACAAAATAAATTTATAAGTCCTTTCTTTAAATTAAATGAAAATCGCCATGAATTCAATCTGCTTAATGAAGACTTTTTTAATTATTATAATCGAGCTAATTTTTTTTCTAAATATTTTTTACGTAGAAAAGTGATTTTATTAGTGGTATCCAACGAAATAGTGGGGTATATGTGGTATTCTAAAATTGGTTATAAAAAAAATAATTATTTTATAAATGCCTTTTATATTAAAGAAGAATACATTAATATAAAAGGCCAAGCAATATTTAGCGTTTTTAATAAGGGTAGTAACTTTTATTTTGACGGAAAAGTAAATGAGGATACCGCTAATTTTTTAGAAGAACTGGGATTTTATAAAAAGAATGGTACCTATGAAATGAGTTATATCTTGAACAATCCTATTGAAGAACCCTTTAGTGACAAAGTTAAATTTATTCCTTTCCAAAAGGGTAAATATGAAAAATTAAGGTGTAAGCTTCAAAATGAAATATTTCACCAAATGGATAGACGTCCGCTGACAGTAAAAGATATACTTATTGATGAAATGCAAGATTATTACGTTGAGGATTGGTGTGTTTTTGTAAAATATGAAAACCAGTTTGTAGGTTATGGACAAATAGTCATCAATGATTCATTACCTTTAATCGTCAACTTTGGAATCTTAGAAAAATATAGGCGAAAAGGCCTAGCAAATGCACTATTAAATCATCTGTTAAATTTATTATATGAGGCAGGCTATAAAAAAGTAAAAATTAAGGTAGATATCGACAATACAGGAGCCTATATCCTTTATAAGAAAAAAGGTTTTATAGAAGATGATGTGTATTTTACATGGCATTATTTTAAAAAAGGATGAACAGTAATTAATAAGACTGTTTAATCCTTTTTTGCTTTTTATACATAAGAAGACTATATAAAAGCAAAAAGGACTTTCAAAATTACTATAAATTTAATATAATAAAATATGTAGAATTGTGCTTGTAATCAAATAAAATTCAATGTTGATCATGCATATTAATATTATACCCTAAATAGAAGGAGAACAAAAATGACAACTGTTAATAAACAAAAATACTTTATAGAAACTTGGGGCTGCCAAATGAATGAGGAAGATTCCGAAAAACTTTCTGGCATGCTAAAAAATATAGGTTATATAAAGGCAGAAGCTAGAAATGAAGCTGATGTCATAATTTTCAACACTTGTGCCGTTAGAGAAAATGCTGAACTTAAGGTGTATGGTAATTTAGGAGCCTTAAAAAAACTTAAGGAAGAAAAAGAGGATCTTATAATAGCAGTTTGCGGATGTATGATGCAACAAAAGGGCATGGCAGAAAATATTATAAAAAAGTATTCTTTTGTAGATATTATATTTGGTACCCATAATTCTTATAAGTTTCCAGAATACTTAAATAGAGCAAAACAAGAAGGCAAATCAGTTATAGAAGTGCTAGATAAGGAAGAAGGTATTGTTGAAGGAATACCTGTGGACAGAAAAAGTGATATAAAGGCCTTTGTTACGATAACCTATGGTTGTAATAATTTCTGTACTTATTGTATAGTTCCTTATGTAAGAGGAAGAGAAAGAAGTAGAAAACCAGAAGAAATAATTAAGGAAATAAAATCTTTGGTAGCTTTAGGATATAAAGAGGTTACTTTATTAGGACAAAACGTAAACTCATATGGTAAAGATTTAGAAGCAGATATGAACTTTGCTAAATTATTAAGAATGGTTAATGATATCGAAGGATTGGAGAGAATTAGATTTATGTCTTCCCATCCAAAGGATCTAACCATGGATGTTATTTACGCCATAAGAGATTGTGATAAAGTTTGCAATCAAATTCATTTACCAGTGCAAAGTGGCTCAAGCAACATATTGAAAAAAATGAATAGATATTATAATAGAGAACAGTATCTTGAATTAGTAGAAAACATTAAAAAGGAAATTCCTGATGTAGCCTTAACTACAGATATTATTGTAGGCTTTCCTGGAGAAAGTGAAGAAGACTTCCTAGATACATTAAATTTGGTGAAGGAAGTAGAATACGATTCTGCTTTTACCTTTATATATTCACGAAGAAAGTATACTCCTGCAGATAAAATGGAAGATCAAGTAGATGATGCTGTTAAACATGAGCGTTTTAACAGACTTATAGAAGTTGTAAATGAAATTAGTGGAAAGAAAAACAAGGAGTATCAAGACAAAATTGTGAAGGTTCTTGTAGAGGGCAAGAGTAAAAATGATGAGTCTAAGCTTTCTGGCAGAACCGATACAGGTAAGCTTGTAAATTTTGTCGGTAATGAGGATTCTATCGGTAAAATAGTAGAAGTTAAAATTACACAAGCGCTGACCTTTTCACTTAATGGTGAAGCTATTTAGCATTTTTAAAGGCTCTTTTTAGAGCCTTTAAAGTTAGGAGGAAATATTAATGGCCCTTACACCTATGATGCAACAATATGTTCAAATTAAAGAAAGAAACAAGGATTGTATATTATTTTTCCGTTTAGGTGACTTTTATGAAATGTTCTTTGAAGATGCTGAAATAGCCTCAAGAGAACTAGAACTTGTACTTACAGGTAGGGATTGCGGCTTGGAGGAGAGAGCACCAATGTGCGGAATTCCATATCATGCCGCTAACAATTATATTAGCAGACTGGTATCTAAAGGTTATAAAATTGCTATTTGCGAGCAGTTAGAAGATCCAGCTCAGGCCAAGGGAATTGTAAAAAGAGATATAGTTAAAATAATCACTCCTGGTACATTCACTGATCTTTCTTTTCTCGAAGAAAACAAAAATAATTATATATTAAGTATTTATTTAGATAATAATACAGGAAAATGCGGTCTCTGCTTTGCAGATATTTCTACAGGGGAATTTAATGCCACATCTTTTAATATGGATTATTCTCTAATTATAGACGAGATCTATAAGTATTCACCTAAGGAGATACTTGTGCAATGCAACTTCCCCCTTGAATCCCTGAAAGATATCATTGAAAAAATGGATATTACTATAACATCTAAGGATTCTAGCTACTTTACCAACAATATAGAAGATAACTTCAAAAAACAATTTCCTGATATAAATATTGATAATTTTCAACAGAGCACTGTCTGTTCTGCAAATGGTTTACTTAATTATATTTTTGAAACACAGAGGATATCCCTTTCTATAATCAATTCATTAGAATATTATGAAGTATTGGATTATATGAATATGGACATAAACACTAGACGAAATCTTGAGCTTACTGAAAATATCAGGGATAAGTCAAGAAAGGGTTCTTTGCTTTGGATTTTGGATAAAACCAACACTGCTATGGGTAGCAGAATGTTAAGAAAATGGATAGAACAGCCCCTTATTAACAAAAAATCTATAGAAAATAGACTGGATGCAGTGGAAACAATTAAAGATGACTTTACCATGCTTTCAGAATTAAAGGATAGGTTAAAATCTGTATATGATATGGAAAGAATTTGTGGTAAGGTTTCCTCTCAAAATGTAAATGCCAAAGAGCTTTTATCTTTAAAACATTCACTTAAAAACATACCAGACATAAAAAACATATTAAGAACAACTGACAATTATTTGTTAAAAGATATATACAACAAAATGGATGAATTAAAGGATATTCATGATCTATTAGAAAAATCCATTTTTGAATCTCCAGCCCTTTCAATTAAAGAAGGAAATATAATTAAAGATGGTTTTGATAGTAATATAGATGAGCTAAGAAAGGCAAAAGCTTATGGCAAGCAATGGATAGCTGAATTAGAGAGCAAGGAGCGAGAAGTTACTGGAATCAAATCTCTTAAAGTTGGATATAATAAAGTTTTCGGCTATTACATAGAAATAACTAAAGCTAACTATTCTTTAATTCCTCCAGGTAGATATATCCGTAAACAAACTCTATCCAATTCAGAGAGATTTATCACTGAGGAATTAAAAGTTATGGAAGAGAAGATATTAGGAGCTGAAGAGAAACTTTGCAGCTTAGAATATCAGATTTTTACTGATATAAGAAATAAGGTTGAAGAAAATATTGATAGATTAAAGGCTAGTGCTAAATTGATTTCGGAGTTAGATTGCCTAGTTTCTTTGGCTGAAGTAGCACTTGACAATAACTACAACAAACCTCTTATAAGTAAAAGTGGTTATGTTAAAATAGTTGATGGTCGACATCCTGTGGTTGAAAAGGTAATGAAAGAGGGCGCTTTTGTTAGTAATGATACTTACCTTGATAATAAGGAAAATCAATTGCTTTTAATCACAGGACCTAATATGGCCGGAAAATCCACATATATGAGACAAGTGGCCTTAATAACCCTTATGGCTCAAATAGGTAGCTTTGTTCCAGCTAATGAGGCTGAAATAAGTATTTGTGATAGAATTTTTACCCGTATAGGGGCTTCCGATGACTTATCTTCGGGAAAAAGTACCTTTATGGTGGAAATGTCTGAAGTAGCAAATATACTTTCTAATGCCACTAATAATAGTCTAGTACTACTAGATGAAGTAGGGAGAGGAACTAGTACTTACGATGGTTTAAGCATAGCTTGGTCCGTTATAGAATATATTTGTAGTCAGAAAAATTTAAGGTGTAAAACATTATTTGCTACACACTATCATGAACTTACTAAGCTACAGGGACTTATAAAAGGTGTAAAAAACTTCTGTGTTTCTGTTAAGGAAATTGGAAATGAAATTGTCTTTCTCAGAAAAATAGTAGAAGGTGGCTCAGACCATTCCTATGGAATAGAGGTAGCAAAATTAGCAGGTTTGCCTAAAGAAGTAATCGATAGAGCCAAAGATATTTTAACTGATTTAGAGAAAAATAATAAAATAGATGTAGCTTCTGTTAATGAATCTGCAGTTACTTTCAATGAAAGGGAAGAAAAAAAGGAAGAAGAGCAATCTGTACAACTTAACTTTATGGAGTTGGGGAAAGAAGCTTTGATAGAAGATATCAAAAACATAGATGTTTTAAATATTACTCCTATGGAAGCCTTTAATAAACTTTATGAATTAGTACAAAAGTCAAGAAACGTATGATATGTAGGTGATATTCAATGAATCGAATAAACATTCTGAACGAGGAAACTAGCAATAAAATAGCAGCTGGAGAGGTAGTTGAAAGACCTTTTTCAGTAGTAAAAGAACTAATAGAAAATAGTATAGATGCTGCTGCTAAGAACATATCTATAGAGATTAGTGAAGGTGGCCAGAAATATATACAAATTGTAGATGATGGCCACGGTATACATCCAGATGATATAACTACAGCCTTTTTGCCTCATGCTACTAGTAAAATTAACAGGATAGATGATATTTTTAACATCAATACTTTTGGTTTTAGAGGTGAAGCTCTTGCTAGTATAGCATCAGTAGCTAAAGTTAAACTGAAAAGTCGTACAGAAGAACAGGATATAGGCCGCGAAATAGAAATCAATGGTGGTATAGTAGAGAGTATAAAGGATACAGCTTGTAATATTGGTACTTATATAGAAGTAAGAGATTTATTTTTTAATGTACCTGCCAGGCTTAAATTTATGAAGTCTATTTCTAAGGAAACTTCATCTATAACTGATATTGTCAGTCGTTTGGCCTTATGCAATAACCATATAGCTTTTAAGCTTGTAAATAAGGGTAAGAAAGTCCTTCAAACTTACGGAAATGGCAAACTTATTGACGCAATAAGAATTATATATGGGAAGAATGTAGCTGAAAACTTGATTTATTTTGAAAGCCATTCTGACATTGCTAGCGTTTTTGGCTATGTTGGCAATCAAGACATAAGTAGAGGTAGTAGAAATCATCAATCTATATTTGTGAATAAGAGATATATTAAGAGTAAACTTATCACAGCAGCAGTTGAAAATGCAATGAAGTCATTTTTAACAATCAATAAGTTTCCTTTCTTTGTTTTATTTTTGGATATTTATCCAGAATTAATAGATGTGAATGTTCATCCTGCAAAAGCAGAAATTAAATTTAATGATGATAGATTTATTTTTAAGTTTATATTCGATGCTGTACACAAAGGAATGAGAGAGTCACTTAAGGATACTTTTATGTTGGAAAAAGATAGTTTCACAAGTGATGGAATAGCCAATAATGGAGGGACAGAAGTTGTTGAGCCTATCTCTTTTAACAACATAATTCAACCTAATAATATTAACGATATAATGGGCAAATCAGTTTCACTTCCCATTGATCTATCATCCCAGAATAAAGAGAGTAACATCTATTTACCTCAACAGACTGAAGATATGTACGGTAAAGCCTCTCATAATCAAACTGAGGAAGTAAGCACCATTAAGGAAAATTCCTTAAGAGAAACGGATTCTGCCAGACTAGCGTATTTAAAATATATCGGTATATTCAATAATACTTACATAATGTGTGAATATAATAGTGAATTATATGTTATAGATCAACACGCAGCTCATGAAAGAGTATTATTTGAAAGATATAGGGAAGAAATAAAGAAGGGGAAAGTGATCAGTCAAATAGCCCTAACACCCATTGTAATGGAATTATCTTTAGAAGACTTTGTTACATACACAGATAATCAGGACCTTTTTGAAAGAGCTGGCTTTGAAATCGAGTTATTTGGGGATAATACTATTCAGATTAGACAAGTACCATATATATTAGGAAAACTAGACGGTAAGAACTTTCTACTACAAATGCTTGATGCCATTAAAAACTTTGGTAAATCTAGTACTGTTGAAGTTAAGTACGATAATATAGCTAGGATTGCTTGCAGGTCCGCAGTAAAGGCGCAGGATAAATTATCTTTTGATGAGGTAAAAAAGCTACTAGAAGATTTAGACTTATGTGATAATCCTTTTAATTGTCCACATGGAAGACCTACGATTATAAAAATCAGTCTAAACGAATTAGAAAAAAAATTTAAGAGAATACAGTAAATCATAATATATATTATGTTAACAATCAGGAGAACAATATGAAAAAAGATCTAATAGTTATTGCCGGACCTACCGCTGTTGGAAAAACTGCTGTCTCAGTTAAGCTTGCAAATAAGATTAAAGGGGAGATTATTTCAGCAGATTCCATGCAAATATACAAGCACATGGATATTGGTTCAGCTAAGGTTTCAGAAACTGAAATGGAAGGGATTCCACATTATATGATTGATATAGTGGAGCCATGGGAGAATTTTAGCGCTGCAGAATTTAAAACCTTAGCAGAAGGGTATATTAACTTAATAGGAGCTAAGAATAAAATCCCTATGCTTGTAGGTGGGACTGGTCTATATATTAATTCAATAATATGCAATTATAGCTTTACAGAAGCTCATAAGGATGAGGAATATAGAAGCCATCTTGAGAATTTAGCAGCTAATAAAGGAAAGATCCATCTGTATAAGAACCTCGAAGAAGTAGATCCCATAACCGCAGCTGAATTACATCCCAATAATTTAAAAAGAGTTATTAGGGCCTTAGAAGTTTATAAACTTACAGGAAGGCCTTTTAGCCAATATAAGATAGATGACTCTCAAAGATATGATATACCTTATAATCTATATTATTATGTATTAAATATGAATAGATCTCTTCTATATGAAAGAATTAATAAAAGGGTAGATATAATGCTAGAAGAAGGTTTAATAGATGAGGTGAAAAAACTTGCAGATATGGGATGTAAGGCTAATATGCAAGCAATGAAAGGTATAGGGTATAAAGAAATTTTATACTATTTACAAGGTAGCCTAACTTTAAAGGAGGCTATAGAAATGATAAAAAAAGGTAGCCGAAATTACGCTAAACGCCAGTTAACTTGGTTTAGAAAGGATTCACGGGTAAGATGGATAAACAAAGATGATTTTTCCTCAGAAGAAGATATTGTAAATCATATTCTTAAAGATATCAAAAGCAAATAACTAATTGTAATTTTTACATTTATAAAGGATTTTTCTGAATCTTATAGAATAAAATAATAAGAGAATTATGGAGGGTGATATTATGAATAAAACTAATAACAACTTGCAGGATATTTTTTTAAATGGTGCTAGGAAGAATAGAATTCTGGTTACTATATATTTAACTAATGGTTTTCAATTAAAAGGGTATGTGAAGGGTTTTGATAACTTTACAGTAATACTGGATAGTGACGGAAAACAGATGATGATATATAAGCACGCCATATCAACTATAACTCCTACTAAAATAATTTTATTTACAGATCACAATGCTGAAGGAAAAGAATTAGATTAAAAAGAATAGGCTGATTTGATGTGAACCCTTTAATCCGGACTTTCGGATAATATTAATTATGCGGCTTGTTGCCTATACTCAATAGGTGACAGGCCGTTCAATTTCTCTTTTATTCTTTTGTTATTATACTAGTAAATATATCCTGTAATCTTTTTCTCCAACTGCTTAATTGATGTAAATTTTTCTCCATAGTACATTTCTTGTTTCAATAACCCGAAGAAGTTTTCCATTGGAGAGTTA
>JAAYTB010000064.1 GCA_012523855.1 Clostridia bacterium | reverse complement strand
TTCAGAGCTAATAGTTTTCTTAATGAAGGGAACAACTTGAAAGAAACTAATAATTTGACCTTTGTAAGGGAAGATAAAAATGCTTCAAATAACAATTCTATACTAGAAAAAGAAGAGGCTTTCCTTAAAGGAATCTTGGAAGATAAGGACAAAGGGGAAGGGAAAATCAATCTCTTTATGAACTATCTAAAAGTAAGCACTAGTGCTGAAAGCCCAAATGAAAATCAATCTGAAGTAGTAGTTAGCAAGGTAAATTTTGTTAATGACATCATTAAAACTGTTAAGTTTATGGAAACTTCTAGTTTAAAAGAATTGAAGGTAAGTATCAATCCTAAAGAAATTGGAGAATTATTAATTACTGTAACTATGGAAAGTGGCAAAATGAAAGCTAACATAGAGGCTAATAGTAAGGATTCTTATAACTTATTGATGTCCAACTTAGAAGATATAAAGAAGGCAATGGTTAGCAATGAAGTAAGTTTACAAGATATTAATGTTAGCATAAATCAAGGAGATACTACTTTTTTCAAAGATAGTTCCCAAAGGCAAGAAAATCAAAATGACAGTTCTAACACTGGACTAAGAGCTAGAAAGCTATCATTGGATGACGATGTAATTATAGCTGAAGATTCTGAAAGTTTAATTGATAGCCAGATAAATATGCTGGCATAAAAAGAGGTGATTTAATGGATGTTAGTGGAGTTAACAGTGCAGCTCGTGCTACAGAAAAGGGTACTAGAATAGTAAAAGCCGGTGAAGGAATGGACAAAAATGCTTTTCTAAGAATTTTGGCAGCTGAACTTACAAACCAAGACCCAACAAATGCTCCAGATTCTACTCAGTTTGTTTCTCAAATGGCTCAATTTGCATCTTTAGAGCAGATTTCTAACTTAAATACTACTATGACAATGTCCTCGGCTAATTCCATAATTGGAAAGGCAGTAACAGTGTCCCAAACAGATTTAAGTGGAAATAACTATGCTGGAATAGTAAGGGCTGTTACTAATAATTTTGGTAATGTAAAGGTGACTTTAGAAGTAGAGGAAGATGGATTTAGAACTTATAAAGATTTTGCTTATGAGGATGTTAAAGAAGTAATAGAAGTGCCAGACAACAGGCTAGATGTGGTTAATGAAAATATGTTGATACTTACTGCATCTGCACTTATAGGCAAAAAGGCGGAATTTAATAGCCCAGATCAAGAGGGCAACAATTATGTGGGAACCGTTAAGGGTGTATATATACAAGATCAGAACATTATGATGACCTTACTACCGCAAGGGTCAGAAAATACAGTGGATTTACCCTATTCTCAACTTATTAAAGTGGAGGAAGCTTAGGAAAAGTTATGGCGTTCAGGGTTATTAATGGTGTTGTATACCCTATAGGTAATTTTCCCGCAGACAACTTAAATAATTACCAAAAGCCAAAAGATATTAACAGTAAAGAAAATTTTGCTGAGATTCTTAATTCAAAGTTATCAAAAAGTGAAAGTTTTAAAATATCTAAACATGCTGCAGACAGGCTGAAAAATGTAAGGCTAGACAGCAAGGACATGGAAAAAATAAATGATATTATAAATAAAGCTGCAGAAAAAGGAGCAAAAAACTGTCTTATTTTATACAAGGATGTGGCACTGGTTACCAGTATAGAAAATAGGACTGTCATCACTGCTGTTGAAGAAGAGAGAATGAAAGAAAACATCTTCACAAATATAGACAGTGTGGTGATTATATAATGAGCTGGACCTTAACATAGGAAGCTCAGCTTCACTGAAGGATGGATGTGAGGCAACAGAATAAAAAATTAGGAGGAAACTTTATGTTAAGATCGCTTTATTCAGGAATAAGTGGAATGAAGGTTAATCAAACAAAAATGGACGTTATTGGTAACAATATATCTAATGTTGGTACTACAGCTTTTAAATCAAGTAGAGCTAGATTTCAGGATATGCTAAGTCAAAGTGTTACAAATGCAATGTCACCATCAGCAAATCTAGGTGGTGTTAATCCAAGTCAAGTAGGATTAGGAGTTAAGCTGGCGGGTATAGATACCATAGTTTCTCAAGGTAACATGCAGTCTACTTCCAGAAGCTTAGACGTGGCCCTTGACGGTGAAGGTTATTTTATGGTAGGAAAAGGTCCAACAGTTTTCCAAGACAACAGTATACAAGTGAATCATCAACCAGGAACTCACAACATAAGCAATGAGTCATTAACTAACTCAAGAATGCAAATCAACTATACAAGAGATGGTTCCTTTACACTTGATAGTGATGGAAATCTATTGACTTCTGATGGTTATAGGGTACTAGGATATTCATTAACCAATGACATAGCTTCTGTTGAGCCATCAGCTCAATCACCAAATGTAGTTACTGCAGCAGGCTTTAATTTTGCCTTTGGTCCTGGAGCTTCTTTAAATGGCTACAGCGTAGTTTTAGGAAAAATAGGACCAGATACGGTAGCTTCAGCTGAGGTAGATACAGTTACAAAGAGAATTGTACTAAATGGAGACTTTTCAAAGTCTAACGGTATCACTAGCGAACAAGCAGCTTCTGCTATCAATAAGGCTTTAAATGCAGCAGGAATCCCTCAAACAGTTAGAGTAGGTGGAGAAAATGCAACTTTGGGTGATTTGAGTGATAATATTACAGCTGATACAGCAGAGGTATTAGGTTTAACTTTTGAGGTTGGTATTTCCGTTCCTAGTGATGCTGGTGCTTTGAATGGTTATTCAATAGAAATAGGAAATATTGCACCAGGAACAAGTACTAGTGCAGAGGTTGATACTAAGTATAAAAAGATTATTATAAATGGTGACTTTACATCTTCAATCTCTGAAGTGGACATCCAGAATGCCATAAATACAGCTTTGCAAAACAAAGCTATTGGGAATTCTGCTAACGTGGTTACTGTAAGTGGTGGTCCAATAACACCAATTGGAGGTACTATTTCAGGTATAGCTGATGGAGGTACCCCAGTTCAAAGTATTGATGAAGATGGAGTACTAAACTATGTAGATGCTACTAAGGATCTAAAATCCTATGATGGAAGCTTAAAAACTTTAAGAATACCAGATAAGGTAAGAATACCAGGTGAAAATATAGATTTAAGAGTAGTATCTCACAGCATTGATAAAGAAGGACTAATCAGTGGAGTATTAGAAGATGGTAGAGTGGCAGCTCTTGGGCAAATTGCCATGGCATCTTTCAAAAATCCAGCAGGATTGGCTAAGATGGGAAATAATCTATACACAGCTTCAGTTAACTCTGGCGAAGCTACGCTAAGAAGTGGTATTGGTACTCTTGGAGAAGATAATAGCCAGGGCTATGGGGATGCTCTTCAAGGTATGCTGGAAGCTTCAAACGTTGATTTGGCTGAACAGTTTACTGAAATGATTATAACATCAAGAGCTTTCCAAGCGGCAGGAAAAATGATAACTACAGGAGATGAAATACTTCAAGATATTATTAACCTAAAGAGGTAACATTGGGTACTTAATATAGTAATTACAGTTAGATTTAGAGGGTCGTATAGGGTATAATTAACCTACTCTATACGACCAATGATAAGAACTGTGGAGGTTAAATATGATAAGAGTAACAGGATTTAACGGAAAAGAATTTGTGCTTAATGCTGAACATATAGAAAAGATTGAAGAAGTACCAGAGTGCCTCATTACATTGATTAATGGTAAAAAGTATATGGTTAAGGAAGATTGCCAGCAGGTAATTGATAAAGTAATGGAATATAAAAAGAAAATTTTTAGTTTAAGTTTGTAGGAGGCATCAAGATGAAGAAAGTGGACATAATGACCTTCATAGGTTTTTTCGCAGGTGTGTTTGTTATTTTATGGGGTATCTTAATAAACAGTCCATTGTCGGTCTTTTATGATTTTGCATCAGTAGTAATTACCCTACTTGGTTCTTTAATGGCAGTAGCAATCAACTATCCTTTTTCTGAATTTAAAAGATTGTTTAAAGTTATTTTAAAAACTTTCAAAGGTATGAATATGTCTAACTTTGAAACCATAAGCCTATTTGCTAATTTATCTAGGAAAGCAAGACGTGAAGGTCTATTATCCTTAGAGGATGAAGTAAATGAAATAGAGGACAAGTATTTGAAGAAGGGACTTCAAATGGTAATTGACGGAATAGAGCCAGAAACTATAAGAAATATAATGGAACTAGAAATAGATGAAATGGTAAAAAGGCACGGTGTAGGTCAAAATATGTTAAAGTCATGGGCGGCTTATGCTCCAGCTTTTGGTATGATCGGTACCCTTATTGGACTTATACAAATGCTTGTTAGTTTAGAAGATTCTAGTAAAATCGCATCCGGTATGGCGGTAGCATTAATAACTACCTTCTATGGATCGGTATTAGCCAACCTTGTTTTTACACCTATGGCTTCTAAGTTAGCTTTAAAAACGGAAATAGAAGCAAGTGGTAGAGAAATGATGCTAGAAGGAATTATAGCTATACAGTCAGGTGTTAATCCAAGAATTGTGGAAGATAAACTACTATGCTATTTGTCTCCAAAGGATAGAGAGAAATATGCAGAACAAAATACTGAAAGAACAGAAGGAGTGCAGTAATATGGCAAGGAAAAGACGCGGGGGTGCAGAAGGACCATCAGGTAATGAATGGCTAGCAACCTATTCAGATACTATGACACTTCTGTTAACATTCTTTATACTTCTGTACTCTTTTTCAACAGTAGACGCGGTAAAGTTAAAACAGATATCTTCGGCACTACAGAATTTACTTACGGGCCAGGGCAGTACCTCTATCTTTGATTACAATATGGAGTCCGGTAATGTGCCCATTGTAGGAGAGGAAACCCCAACAAATCCCATACCAGTTGGTGATGGTTCAGGAGAGCCTACCATGTATGAGCAGGTTCTAGAATTTATAAAAGAAAACAATTTAGAAGCTGTGGTAACAATAACTAGAGATAGCAGAGGGATAATAATTCAACTGAGAGACAACATACTTTTTGAGTCTGGTAGTGCAGAATTAAAACAGAACAGTAAGCAAATACTAGAAAAAATAAGCACCCTTATTTTGAGTTTTGACAATGAAATAATAATTGAAGGACATACAGATAATGTACCTATCCATAATGAAAGGTTCGCCAGCAACTGGGAACTATCTTCTGCTAGAGCGATCAATGTATTAAAATATTTTGTTAATATTAAAAAAGTGGATCCATACAGGGTTTCTGCCCATGGCTATGGAGAGTATAGACCTGCTATGCCCAATGATACAGCTAAGAATAGGGCAGCAAACAGGAGAGTGGATATACTCATAGTAACAAAGGAGCAAAAGGAGTAAATATTATGAGGGAAGTAAAGAACAATAAAGCAAAAGGGAATACTAAGATCACTATATTAATTATAATATTAGGTGCTATATTAATAGGAGCAGCTGCTTTTGGTGGATATGTGCTTGCTAGTAAAGCTTCCAGCAATGCCAGTGCAGAAAAAGAAGGTAATAAACAGGAAATAAAAGAAGATGTTCATCAGGCTGGAGAGTTTTTAGTTAATTTGGCTGATCCCAACGGTAAAAGATATTTAAAGACTACAATTGTATTAGCTTTTGATGTTAGTAATAAAGATTTAAAAGAAGAATTAGAAAATAAGAATGATGCTGTAAGAGATTCTATCATAAGTGTTTTAAGAACAAAGAAAGTTGGGGACTTGTCAACTGCTACTGGCCCAGAAGAGCTTAAAAAAGAGATTATAGCCAGAGTTAATTCAATTCTCGGCAAGGGTAGGTTGTCAAGTGTTTACTATAATGATTTCGTCATTCAATAAGGATGGTGATTATGAGCGATACTTTATTAATGTTTCTTCAAGTGATAATTTTTTTACCTTTTATACTTTTACTAATTTATCTTTCTCTTAAGCTGGGTGGTACAAAATTTCAGAGCCTGCAAAATAACAAATTTATCAAGGTCTATGAAAGAACAGCAGTGTCGAAGGATAATAGTCTGGTAGTAGCACAAATAGGTAAAAAGGGTTATGTATTAGCTTCTAGCAATGGAAGGTTGGAGGTACTGCTAGAGCTAGAGGATGAAGAACTAAAGGATTTAACGACACAGAAAAAAATACCTCAATACAATAACTTCAAAGACTTATATAAAAAAATAGGATTAAAGAGGAAAGATACGAGATGAAAAAGTGGACGAAAACAGTATTGTTTGCTGCTACCCTTGTAATTGTTTTGATGGTTATGTCCCAAAAAGTATTAGCAGCACCGGAAAATATACCTATCCCTAATATTAATATTTCAGTGGATGGTAACAACACAGCAGAGGATTATGTTAGCAATATTAAACTTTTAATAATGTTAACAATTCTTACACTATTACCATCTTTTATTATTATGATGACTAGTTTTACTAGAACTATAGTGGTTTTTTCCTTTCTGAAAAGTTCCATTGGTGCTCAACAGTCAATACCAAATCAAGTATTAATAGGCTTGGCCTTATTTCTTACTATATTTATCATGGCACCAACCTATAATCAAATAAATGACAAGGCTCTTAAGCCTTACATGGAAGGTACAATAACACAGCAGCAAGCTATAGAAGAAGGTTCCAAACCTTTAAGGGACTTTATGCTAAAGCAAACTAGGCAGAAGGATTTACAGCTTTTTGTTGAAGCTGCTAATGTCCAAGGGGAAATAACTAGAGATAATGTGCCCTTATATGTAGTAATACCGGCCTTTGCTATAAGTGAATTAAAGACGGCCTTTACCATGGGATTTTTATTATATATTCCTTTTCTAATAATAGATCTGGTAGTTGCCAGTGTGCTGATGTCAATGGGTATGTTTATGTTACCACCAGTTATGATATCTTTACCTTTTAAATTATTGCTATTTATAATGGTAGACGGGTGGAATCTGTTAATTAAGACACTAATAACAAGTTTTACATGAGGTGAAATAAGATGAGTGAAAATATGTTAATAGGAATTTTGAAAGATGCGATTTCCACTGGCTTAACTATTGCAGCACCCATACTATTAATTTCCCTGGCTGTTGGTTTAACAATAAGTATATTTCAAGCTACAACTCAAATTCAAGAACAAACTTTAACCTTCGTACCAAAATTAATAACTGTAGCCCTAGTTGGTCTTTTAGCAGGAAGTTGGATGCTCCATAAGTTAATTGATTTTACCACAAGGATATTCAACATAATGTCTAATATAGTACAGTAAACTTAGGAGGCATAAGTTGATAAATACAATTTATTTCTTAGCCATTTTAATGGCTTTCTTAAGAATGTTAACCTTTTGTACCACTGTTCCTATATTTTTCCCTAAAGGAACTCCTAATAAAATGAAGGTTTTTATAGCTGGTATACTAGCTTTTGTCATAGTGCCAACCATAGATACAAGTTCATTACATCAGTTAGATAATAATTTTTATTTAATTATTTTTGCAGCAAATGAAGTTATTTCAGGCTTATTAATGGGTCTGGTTACAAACACTGTTTTTAACGTTGTGAAGATGGCAGGACAATTTATGGATACTCATGTAGGATTAGGTATGATAAACCTATTTGATCCTACTACCAATACTAATAGTACTTTAATAGGAACCCTATTATATTGGATGAGTTTAATGATATTTTTTATAATAGATGGCCACCTTTTATTAATTCGGCTTTTAATTGAAAGTTTTAATAGTATAAGTCTAGGTCAATCCATATTAAGCTTAGGAAGCATAGGGATAGCCATAGATTCAATTATTAATTTTTTTACAATTGGTTTGAAAATAGCAATACCTATCGTATTGATTATACTTATAACAGATATAGTTTTGGGCTTGGTTTCCAGAACAGTTCCTCAATTAAATATAATGATACTTGGACTTCCGGTAAAATTGTTAGTAGGGCTAACAGCTCTAATGCTGGCATTGCCCACTATCTTTAAGGGAATTGTTTTAGCTTTTGATGATTTACCGGATCTATTCAATAAATTATTTAAGGCCGTACCTTTTGTATTTGTATTCGCATCGGAGGAAAAGACTGAAGAGGCCACACCTAAGAAAAAAAGCGATGCTCGAAAAAAAGGGCAGGTAGCAAAAAGTAAGGAAGTATCTTTAGCTTTAACCTTGGTCACTAGCACTTTATTAATAACTTTGCTGGGAGGATACGTAGGAAATAGTTTTAAAGATACTTTAACATATTTTTTAACTTATGACTTTACAGAGCTTAGTTTTGAAAGTTTAAAAGCTCTTTCGATTACTGTAATATACAGAGTGGGAATAACCTTCTTGCCTGTGGCCCTTCCAATTATGATAATGGGTATAGCCTCAAACTATATCCAAACAGGATTTCTGTTTACCGGTGAACCACTAAAACCTAAATTTTCAAAATTAAATCCTATTAACGGATTTAAAAGAATGTTTTCATCAAGAACTGCCGTTGAGTTAGTAAAGCAATTAATTATGGTTGGTATAGTTGGCTATATAGGCTACAGTTTCTTAATGGATAACATTAAAGGTTTGTTGAATATCGGTTTTTTAAGTCCTTTAGCTATACCAAAGGAGTTTGGGAACTTAGTTGTTGATATATTTATGAAGATTTCAATTTTCATGGTAGTAATAGCTGTTATAGATTACTTCTATCAATGGCGAATGCATAAAAAGGATTTAAAAATGACTAAACAGGAAATAAAGGAAGAATATAAGCAGTCAGAGGGAGATCCTCAAGTTAAATCTAGGATCAAACAAAAGCAAAGAGAGATGGCTAGCAGAAGAATGATGGCTAGTGTACCAGATGCAACGGTGGTAATCACCAACCCTACTCATATTGCTGTAGCATTAAAATACGAAGAGGGTGGCCAGTCAGCACCAAAAGTTGTAGCTAAGGGTACAGACTATATAGCTATAAAAATTAAGGAGCTAGCAAAAGAAAGTGAAGTACCTATTATTGAAAATAAGCCATTGGCAAGATTGATTTTTAATGAAGTAGATATAGAGGAAGAAATTCCAGTAGATATGTATCAGGCTGTAGCAGAGATTCTTGCAGTGGTATACAAAATGAAGAAGAAAAAGATTAATAAATAAAGGGTGATAATTTTGGCTTTAGATAATTCGGCAAAATTTAATTTAAAAAATCAACAGGATACCATAATTGCCTTTGGTGTAATAGGTATAGTTATGATGATGATTATCCCCTTACCTACATGGTTAATGGATATTTTCTTGGCAATAAATATAAGTATTTCTGTAATAATTATGTTAATTACAATGTTTACTACAGAAGTATTACAGTTTTCAGTTTTCCCAACTTTATTGCTGGTAACAACATTGTTTAGATTAGCTCTAAATATTTCTTCTACCCGTTTGATCTTAAGCAAAGGGAACGCTGGTGAGATTATAGATGCCTTTGGTAGTTTCGTAATTGGTGGAAACTATGCAGTTGGTATTGTAATTTTCTTAATTATAGTAATTGTACAATTTATAGTTATTACTAACGGTGCTGGTAGAGTTTCTGAAGTTTCAGCTAGATTTACCTTGGATGCTATGCCTGGTAAACAGATGAGTATAGATGCAGATTTAAACTCAGGTATGATTGATGAAGCTACTGCCAGAAAGAGAAGAAGGGAACTACAGCAGGAAGCGGATTTTTATGGAGCCATGGATGGTGCCTCTAAGTTCGTAAAAGGGGATGCCATTGCAGGTATTATTATAACGGTAATTAATATATTAGGTGGTATTATCATAGGTGTTGTCATGATGGATCTTCCTATACAAGAGGCTGCAGCTAAATTTGTAAGACTAACTATAGGGGATGGATTAGTAAGCCAAATACCATCCTTGTTAATATCTACAGCATCAGGTATACTTGTTACCCGTTCTGGGAATGATGAAAATTTTGGTAATATTCTTGCCAAGCAGTTTACTGCCTTTCCAAAGGTCTTAGGTATTGCTGCAGTAATTGTTTTATTCTTAGGCTTTGTACCAGGTATGCCTACATTTTCCTTTATAATAATAGCTGCAGGTTTGGGCTATAGCGCCTACTTGCTATACCAGGAACAGCAGAAAAAGGTAGCTATGGAAATTGAATCAGAACAGATGGAGATTATAGAAACTGAAAAGAAAGAACCAGAAAATGTTATGAGTCTTATTTCAGTTGAGCCTATGGAAGTTGAAATTGGCTACGGCTTAATACCTTTAGCTGATGAGGCCTCCGGTGGAGACTTACTTCAGAGAATAGCCTCTGTTAGACGGCAGTGCGCTATTGAGATGGGGATAGTGGTTCAACCTATAAGAATAAGAGATAATTTACAGTTAAAAACTAATGAATATGTAGTTAAGATAAGAGGAACGGTTATAGTTTCTGGTGAACTAATGCCAAATATGTTACTTTGCATGGACACTACTAATGAAAATACAGATATTCCAGGCATTAGGACTATAGAGCCTACTTTTGGTTTACCAGCAGTTTGGATTAATAAGGATCAAAGAGAAGAAGCTGAAATTAAGGGCTTAACTGTAGTGGATCCTACAACGGTAATGGTTACGCATTTAACAGAAACTATAAAGGCTCATTCCTATGAATTATTAGGCAGACAGGAAGTTAAGCTAATAATAGATACAGTAAAGGAAAAATACAGTGCTGTTGTAGAGGAATTAATTCCAGATCTTATGACTATTGGAGAAGTACAAAAAGTTCTTCAAAGTTTATTAAAAGAAAAAGTGCCAATAAAGGATATGGTAACTATATTAGAATCCTTAGCAGACAATTCTAGAGTTACCAAGGATATTGAACTGTTAACGGAATATGTAAGATTTGCTTTAGCTAGAACTATTTGTAGACCATTAATAGACGAAAATAGGGTAATAACTGTAGTAACCCTAGATCCTAAACTGGAAGATATGATTGGGTCTAACCTTCAAAAATCTATTCAGGGTACTTTCCCTGCCATAGATCCAGATACTACAGGAGCTATATTAGCCTCTATAAAGGATGTATTACAAAGTGTGTATTTTTACGAAAATCAACCTATTTTCCTTGTTTCACCAAAGATACGTCCGGCCTTCAGAAAGCTTATTGAAATGATTTATCCCAATATAGTTGTATTATCATTAAATGAAATACCAAACGATGTTGAGATTAGAACCGAAGGAGTTGTGACAATCTAATGATTATTAAGAGATATTTAGTTACCAATATGAATGAAGCCATGACCAGAATAAGATATGAATTGGGCATGGATGCTGTAATTATTAGTCAAAGGAAAGTCAGAAAGCCTGGTGTTTCAGGCTTCTTTTCAAAAAAAATTATTGAGGTTACCGCTGCTGTAGATAACTCTAAGGAAGAAAAGGAAAAACTAGTGGCGGAAAAAGAGGATATACAAAATAGTATAAATGCTTTAAAAAAGATGATTCAGGATCAACCTACTGAAAAAATAGAAGAGGAAAAGATAGACCCTGAAGTAAAAAAAGTTGACCAGGAGAAGGAAAAAGCTGAAGAAAAATCACAAGAAAAACCAGAAGAAAAACCCTTGGTTCAGGATAAGCTTCTAGAGGAATTTGCTGAAATTAAAAGCATGTTAACGGAAATCACAGAAAAAAAGACTAAGTCTACTGCAGGAAGGAAAAGCAAACTGCAGCAGGCATTAGAAGCTGCAGATGTAAATGAAAAAAATATTAAAAAAATCCTAACCAATGTTAAAAATAATAAGGAAGAAATAGATGACAAGGACAAGTTAAGGACTGCTATTAAAAAATATGTGACAACCTCCAAAGTGAAGATGGAAGGGATAGTTGTATTAGTAGGACCTACAGGAGTAGGAAAAACCACTACAATTGCAAAACTGGCAGGTAGATTGTCCTTGATAGAAAAAAAGAAGGTAGGATTGATAACTGTAGATACCTATAGAATAGGGGCAGTAGAACAACTGAGAACCTATGCAGACATAATGAGTATCCCCTTCGAGGTTGTTATAACCTTAAAGGATATGGATAGTGCTATAGAAACCATGAAAGATTGCGATGTTATCTTAGTAGACACAACAGGCAGAAGTAGCAAAAACTCCATGCAGTTATCTGAATTAAGGGCCTTTGTAGATAGGACTAAATCTAAAAATATAAACTTAGTTCTTAGCTGTACAACAAAGGATAAGGATATAGAGTGCATAACTGAAGGTTTTAAAGAATTGAATTACAACAATGTGATTATTACAAAATTAGATGAAACAACTACCTATGGTTCTATACTCAATATATTAGATAGTGCTAAGAAACCTTTAAATTATGTAACTACTGGGCAAAATGTTCCAGAGGATATTAAGAGACTTTCAGCAGATGATGTTTGCAAATTAGTTTTGGGAGAGGAAACAATATGATAGATCAAGCACAAAAGTTGAGGCAGCTAGCAAGCACAAATGCAACAGAAAATACAAAGGAAAAAGCAAAACCTCGAATTATTACTATAACTTCAGGTAAAGGTGGAGTAGGTAAAAGTAATATAGTTGTAAATACTTCTATTTTGCTGCAGAAGCTCGGTAAAAAGGTATTGTTATTTGATGCCGACATAGGTATGGGGAATGATGACGTTTTAATGGGCTTTTTGCCAAAATATAATGTTTTTGATATAATATTTAATAACAAAACTATAGAAGAAGTTATCATAACAGGCCCCTATGGTGTAAGCCTTGTACCTGCAGGATCTGGCCTAAACAGAATAGCCAACATATCTAAAAAGAAGCGTGAAGATTTTATAAAGAAGCTATCCGCTTTGGAAAATTACGATTATATATTAATGGATACTGGGGCTGGCATAAGCCGAGATGTTTTGGGTTTCATATCCTGTTGCGACGATTTAATAATGGTAACAACACCGGAACCAACTTCTATAACAGATGCATATAGCCTTTTAAAGGCAGTAAGCCATTTTAATTTGAAGAGTAAGGCCAAGGTTATCATAAATAGGGCTTTAGATCCAAAAGAAGCAAATATAACATACAATAAGCTTCAAAATGCTGTAAGCAAGTTTTTAAAAGTGGATACGGAGTACCTTGGTATGGTAAGTGAGGATAGAAAACTTGTACAATCTGTTCGAGCTCAGGAACCCTTCATCATATCCTATCCAAATTGTGATGCATCTAAGGATATTGAAAAAATAGCCTATAAATTAATAGGAGATGGTAGTAGCAACAGTGGATTTGGCGTGCAAGGGCTGTTTAAAAAGATATTTAGTATTTTTTCGTAAGTAATGGGGGATTAAGATGTCTATCAAGTTTCTTGTCAACAGTAGAATTGAAGTTTTAGAGGATAAAGAGGTATATAAGAGTGTAATCCAAAATGAAAATGAAGATTCTATTGCTATTAGTTTACCAGTTAAAGATGGAATATATATTACACCTATGAGAGGGGAAAAGCTAGAGCTTTTATATTACGCTGATTTACATGTTTATAAGTTTGATGCAGTAGTAACAGGGAGGACTATAGAGAATGCAGTGCCACTAATAATATTAGGAGAATTTCAAAACATTGAAAGGGTCCAAAGAAGGCAGTTTGTTAGAGTCAGTGCATCCTTTAACATAAAGTTTGTTAGGAAAGCAAAAGATAAGAGTGGAGAAATAACTGATAATAAAGATCAAGCTTCATATAAAGGTATATTGCTAGACATAAGTGGTGGAGGATTTAGGTTAGGTACAACTGAAAAGCTTAGTCTAAAGGAAATAATAGAAGCAGATATACCTATTGAAAATGATAGAATAAAGGTATTAGGGGAGATAGTAAGGGTAGAGAAACAGCAAGATAATATGTATTATTGTGGAATTAGATATATAAATATAGATGAAAGAACAAGAGATAAGATAATACAATTTATATTTACCCTTATGAGGAAGCAGCGTAAGAATCTATAAATATTCCTTTGTGGAATGGGGAGGTACAAAAAATGGAAGGTGCTAGGGCTTTTGATGATAAAGAACAGCTGGTAAAAAAATATATTCCATTGGTTAAGTATATAGCATCAAGAGTAATTGTAGGAAAAAGCAAATACATGGAATATGAAGACCTCTTAAGTTGCGGTATGGTTGGATTGATGGATGCTATTAATAAATTTGATTCCAGCAAGGGCATGAAATTTTCAACTTATGCTTCAATCAGAATTAAAGGCTCTATGATTGATGCATTGAGAAAAAATAGTCCCATATCTAAAGGGGCTATGGATAAGCTAAATGCCTACAATGGAGCAGTAGAGGACCTACAAATGAAATTGTTAAGGGAACCTACATACGAGGAAATTGCAAAGTATATGAATCTTAGCGAGAATGAAGTATGGGATATTGAGGCTCATATTAATTATATTGCCCAAACTTCCTTAGAATCAATTTTATTTTCAGATGATGAAGAGATAGAGTTAAAAGGTATTATAGAAGATAAAAGTAGTCCTAGTCCTGAAAGAATATTAGAAGAAAAGGAAGAAGTAGAAATTTTAGCAAAGGCTATTGATTCCTTGAAAGATAAAGACAAACTTGTACTTTCTCTATATTACTATGAAAGAATGACTTTAAAGGATATAGGCAGGGTTCTCCAGGTTTCAGAATCTAGAGTATCCCAATTGCATAGCAGGGCAATAATACGTCTAAGGAAGGCAATGGAGAATTTAAAGTATTCTACGGAATAAAATCTGATTCAAGTTGGAGTGAGCAAATGCCAATAATATTAACTTTACTTGGAATTATTATTATAATTTTTAGTCTTAGTTCCTTGATTAAGGAAAGTAGAAATTCTCAATTAAACAACTTTCAAGTTGTATATGAGAATAAAAAGGAAGATATAAGTGATATAGATCTTAAAATCGGAGAGATGAGAACAGAGTTTGCGGAAACTATTTTAGAACTTCAGCAGGAAATAATAGATTTAAGAGAAAGAACTTCCACTGCTAAAGATATAGATTCACAAGATAAGCAGGTGGAGGAAAATACAAGTGAATCCAGTGAAACTAGTACAGAAAAGGAAAGCGTTTACAATAGTGTTAGGGTTAATGACATTCAAAAGCTTTATCAGCAAGGTTATAGTATAGATCAAATATCAGAAGAACTAGGGATTAGTAAGGGGGAGATTCTATTAATAAAGGATTTATACCTAAAGTAAAATTTCTCTGGAATTTAATTAAAGATAAAAGAACTTTATTAGGATTTGGAATAGGAATTATTTTTGCCACCTTTATTTTGTCTCTAGCTAATACAAGTAAAACTCTAACTGATGAAGAAGTAGAAATGAGAGCTAGGGAGCTTGGTATGGAATATAGAGAAGAATTTAAAGTTATAAATAAGGATGTGAAAAAATGATAAGAGGACTTTATACAGCAGTTTCAGGTCTTGTTACTCAGGAAGCAAAGCAACAGGTTATAACCAATAATATGGCTAATGCTAACACTACAGGATATAAATCAGATAATTTAGCAGTAAAAAAGTTCGATGATGTTCTAATACAAAATTATGATAAAATGTCAGCTGGAAGAAATGTTAGGAACATTATCGGTTCCTTATCAAATGGTAGCAGAATAGATGAAACCTTAACAGATTTTACTCAAGGCATGCTACAAGCTACAGATAAGGATACAGATTTTGCCCTAGAAGGACGAGGATTTTTTACAGTAAGGGTTACTGCTGCAGACGGCAGTGAAGGAGTTTTCTATACAAGAGATGGTGAGTTTCGAGTAAATAACCAAGGTTATTTGGTTAACTCCAGTGGAAATTATGTCCTGGGCAGAAACGTGGCTACAGGGGCTCTAGAGCCAATGGAAGTGGGAAATAGTAAGATCAGTACAGACATGAATAATAACATCTTGCTAGATGGACAAGTTTACTATAATTTTAATATAGTAGACTTTGAAAACTATCAGGCCATGGAGAAGGTAGGAGATAATTTATATAGTGGGGAAAATCCTATAGAGTCTCAGGCGGTAGTTAAGCAAAATAGTCTAGAAAAGTCAAATGTTAATATTATAAATGAAATGGTTAATATGATGACAGTAATGAGAACCTTTGAATCTAACCAAAAGGTAGTTCAATCTATTGATGAAACCCTATCAAAAGCGGTAAATGAGATTGGAACAGTAAGATAGTCAGAAGTAAAGTAAAAACTTATTGATGAAAGAGAGGGTACTATGTTAAGAGTATTGTGGAATAGCAAAAGCGGTATGATAGCCAATCAAGAGAAGTTGGATTCTATATCCAATAATTTAGCTAACGCCAATACAAGTGGATATAAACGTGTTTCTGTAAGCTTTCAAGATACTATGAGTGAGACTCTTAGAAGAGAAGGTTACCCTATTACGGTAAATGGTGAAAGAGGACAGGATCCTTTTACTGGCACTGGAGTAAAAGCTTCTACTTGGACAAGAGATAGTAAGCAGGGACCATTAATAGAAACAAATAAATCTTCTGATCTTGCCATTGATGGAGAAGGTTACTTTCAAGTAAGACGGAGTGATGGCAGCTTAGCCTATACCAGGGTAGGTCAGTTTGATGTAGATGCCAATGAGAACTTAGTAGATCCTAACGGCAGCAGAGTTACCATAGTTCCAGCCCAGGGAGTTGATGTAGAAAGTATTAAGTTTACTGAAGGTAATTATACTATTTCTAAAAATGGTGAGGTATCAATAAAAGATGGAAATGAATATACCCTTGTTGGTACTATACCTCTATTTACTACTAATGGAACTGATGATTTTATATCCATTGGTGAAAATTATTATCAAGCTAAAGTAGGAGTAGAAATAAATCAGGTTGAAAACCCATCTATTTATCAAGGATACCTAGAAGGCTCTAATGTAGACATGGTTACAGAATTAACTGATATGATAGTAACTCAAAGAGCTTTCCAGCTTGGTAGCAAAGGCTTACAAGTGGCAGATGAAATGTGGCAAATGGCTAACAATTTAAAGAGTAGATAAAAGAACTTTATAAAAAATACAGCTACCATATGTAAATTTTAAATTGTTTGTATATTATTATAATTACTGTCATATAATATATTGTTAATCAATAGTAGGGAGTGTGTGTATGATTAGTTATTATAATAATGATGATAGTATGTATACTTATAATCCTAATGGCAGTTATGATAGTAACTATAATGCCGTGAATAATGGTATGTACAATGGCTATAATAACAATAATGTTATGTATAATACTATGAAAAATAATAATATGTATAATGGAGCTGTTAATAATATAAATAGCAGTGTCAACAATAGTGCTAACAATACAGCTAACTGTTGCAATGCTATGAATACTTATGGATACTGTCCATATGCACAAAATATTAATTCTGCACAAAATAATGTAGTGGAAAATCAGCTAAGAGGAAGCTGTCCATACAACAATGAAAACTATCAATATTCTCCTACAGTGAGTTGCGTAAATCCTTATTATCCTCCGGAATATAATTTTCGCGGTTATGAAAACAACTACTACAATGGAGATATTAAAATAAGAACCGTAAGCATAGAGGATATTCGAGATTAAAAAGTTAAAGCTTTGTTGGTATACAAATGTATTTGGAATACTTTGCCAACAAAGCTGTTTTTGTTTATAATAGATATTGTAAATATGCTGAAAGGAGAATAAGATGGCAGCTGGATATATAATTGGATGCTTTATAAGCATTTTACTTTGGAAAATAGATAGGCGGAGGCTCTTAGAAGGCTTTAATGGGTATTTAAACAAATTAACAAAGGCTAGCAAATATATTGAAGCCATATACTTATCTATAATCTTGATAATAATAATTATACTTTTTTTCTTCAAAAACAATGAAATAGCTAATGCTGTAACAGCATTTTTAGTAATAGACATCAGCAATACGGAAAGAAAAAATTTAAATATTAAGGATAAAACTCATTTTTATGATTCTATTTCACTAATATCCAAAGCCCTAGTTTCAGGTTTCATAGCTCCCCTACTATATATTTTGCTTTTTGGTAATGGTTTTGGCATAGCTTATATGATCCTTTATAATTTATCAAATATAGGTGAATATAAAATTATCAGAACTCTATCTAACATACTAACAATAATTCCTGCAGCTCTAGCTCAATTGCTTCTATATCTAGTTTACTTATTAAGAAATAAAAAAATAAGTGTGGACTTCAAAGGAGATTATTTTAGAAACTTTATAAGAAGACCTATGCTTAATATAGATATTTTTGGCGCCTATATTGAGTCTGTTAACTTTTATTATTATTTCAATGATGACGGTGTACATTATGTAAAAAGTTACGGGGAATATGGGAAGAAAATAGATATAACTTGTATAAAAGACTATCTTTCCATAACCTATGCCTTAGCTATGGTTTACTTTATTAGTTTTTTTATTTTAATAAGGTTACTATATTAAGTTAGTTAAAATAATCAAGTAAAAAAGATTAATGCTTTCGCCATTGCAGCATTAATCTTTTTTATATGTCTACAGTTTTGTACATTAACCTACATTTCCAGATGATTTAATCCAAATTTAGACTTTCTGATACACATATTTATGCCTATAGGCTTATTGCTACCTATTTTTTCAGATAAGTTTAAGAAATGGTGGAAGACTTATTTGACGGCCTTTGCCACTAGTCTAACTATTGAGATCCTGCAGAGGTTTACAGGTAGAGGAATTTTTGATCTAGATGATATTTTAAATAATTTTAGGGGGCAATGATTGGATACGGGATAATTATGCTAGTGATAGGTATATTCCAAAGGAAAGATAGAAACAAAAGAACCATCAGAAGGAAACTTTATTATCAAATGCCTTTATTAATTCTACTAGTTACTTTTAGCACCATATTTATTAAGTATAATAATCAGGAATATGGTAAATTAAGAGAAAGTTATATTGTAAAAGCCAATATGTCCAACAACCGGTATATGATTTTAAGTGCAAAATTAATGGGGAGAAAGAAAGCCTAATAATTCCTGCTATGAAAAAATAAAAGCTAACCCATCAGATTCTTTTTAATCTGATGGGTTTATTAAATATTAAGCATTATTTAAGCCAGACATAGCTGAAGTTAATGGTGGTATAATTTGTTTTTTTCTAGATATTACCCCAGGAAGATAGATAGTATTTCCTTCAAGTTTTGCGCCGAATGCTCTTGTTACAAGTTCTTTTTCTTCTCCAGCTACAATAAGCTCTGAACCACCCTGTATTATATCTGTAACCATTAGTACCAATAAGGCAAAGTTGTTATCTCGGACTTTTTTCTCCATAAGTTTGATCATATCCTCTTTAAGAGGTTGGAATATTTCTAAATCTAAGGTTCCTACCTGAGAAACTCCTACCTTAAGATTATTTACAGTGAAAACTTTAAAATCCTGATGGAAGATCTCTTCAGGAGTTTTATCCCTTAATGAGGTTCCTGCCTTAAACATTTCACGAGAAAACTTTTCTGGATCTATACCTGCTATTTCTGAAAGTCTTTTTAACATTAATTTATCAACATTAGTTGAAGTAGGTGACTTAAAGAGCAAGGTATCAGATATAATGGCAGCGCAAAGGAGTCCTGCGATTTTTTTACTTGGACGAATTCCATTTTCGAAAAATATGGAAGCGATTATAGTAGAAGTACTTCCTACTGGTTCATTTCTAAAATATATAGGGCTGAAGGTTTGCACATCTGCAATCCTGTGATGGTCTATAATTTCTAAGATTTCTGCATCTTCGATACCATGAACAGATTGGGCTCTTTCGTTATGGTCTACTAGAATAACCTTTTTTCTGTTTTGAGAAATAAGATGGTATCGGGATATACTGCCAACAACACTATTGTTTTTATCTACCACTGGGTAGCTTCTATATCTAGTTTCAAGCATTATATCCTTTATTTCATCTACAAAGTCTTCTGTACTAAAGGACACTATATTGTCTTTACTCATTACATGACTTACAGGAATACTTTGTACGATAAGTCGAGCACTAGTGAAGTTGTCATGTGGTGTAACTATTATAGAGCAGTTCTTTGTTTTAGCTAATTCCAGTAATTCTTCACTTACATTACCCTTATTAGTAATAATACATAAGGCAGCCCCTTTGTTTATTATTTTACCTAAGATCTCCGGAGAAGCGTCACAAATAACTATATCTCCATTTTCTATAGAGTCTGCTTCTATATCTGAGGAAGCTAAAAGTATCTTTCCTTGAAAGTTTGGAGATTTATCAGTTATATAAAGTGGGTTTGCAGACAGGGTGTCTAGTATGTTTACAATTTTAGTGTTACTTTTATATAATATGTTGTTATCCCAAACATCCATAAAGGTGGAAATTACATTAGTAATAGATACTATTCCCACTAGATTATTATTTTCATTAGTAACAGGCAAGGTCTTAACATTATTTTTTTTCATTAGATTCCAAGCCATTTTTAAAGAAATATCTGAGGAAATAGGGGCAATTTTATCTATTTTTAAATCGCTTACTTGAGCTTTTACAGTATCTATTAATTTAGGTGGTTCCACATCAAAGTATTCTAAGACAAATCTAGTTTCTCTATTGATCTCTCCAAGCCTAACAGGTATTGCTGGTGTGCTTTGAGTTTTGTTTTTAAATTCAGCATAGGCAATTGTAGCACAAATCGAGTCTGTGTCTGGATTTTTATGTCCGGTTATATAGATAAGATCCTTCATAATTGACTCCTTTCAGTATTGTAATTGCTTATATTGTATATTTAACCATAAAATTTGTAAAGGGTTATTTAAATCAACTGAATATAAATGTTCATAGCTGAACTTTAGCCTTCATATATTATTATGAATAGCGTAATTAAGACGCTGAACATTAATAAGGAGGCTAATAATGAATGATTGAAGAAAAAGAACTGTTAAGGGGGTTAACTACAGCTGAAGCTGAAAGAAGACTAAAACAGCATGGTTTGAATGTGCTGGAGGAAAAAGAACAAATTTCTCCTATTAAAATATTTTTAGCCCAATTTAATGAATTTATGATATGGGTACTTATTGCTGCTACTGTAGTATCTGGCTTAATGGGGGAAAAAGCAGACGCCATTACAATTTTAATAATAATATTCATGAATGCTTTTTTAGGTTTTATTCAGGAATATAGAACAGAAAAATCCTTAGATGCCCTTAGAAAAATGGCAGCACCAACAGCTAAGGTTATAAGGGACGGAAAGGTTCAAGTAATTAATGCTGAGTACATAGTTATAGGGGACATATTAGTTTTAGAAAGCGGTGATAGGATCCCTGCTGACTCTATTATAATGCAAGTTAGCAATGCAATGGTAGATGAGTCGCTACTTACAGGAGAATCGGTAGGAGTAAACAAAAGTCCTAGAGATAAGGAAAATAATCTTTATATGGGTACAATTCTTCTAACGGGAAAGGCAACAGCAAAAGTTTTACAAACTGGTATGAACACAGAAATGGGTAAAATCGCAGATATGCTCCAGAAGATAGAGGAGGAAAAGTCTCCTTTAAAAGAAAAGCTTAATACATTAGGGAAAATCATGGTAGTAATATGTTTGATTATTTGCATAATCGTTACAATCATGGGTATTATAAGAGGCAACTCCCCTATGGACATGTTTTTAGTAGGTGTAAGTTTGGCAGTAGCGGCAATACCAGAAGGGTTACCAGCTATAGTTACTGTGGCATTGGCCCTGGGTGTTTCAAGAATGTTAAAGAGAAATGCCTTGGTTAGAAAGCTACCAGCAGTGGAAACCTTAGGTTGTACATCAATTATATGTAGCGATAAAACAGGTACCTTAACTGAAAATAAAATGACTGTTAAAGCCATATATTACAATACAAATATTATAGAATCTGCTGATAAAAAAAGCTTTAAAGGTTTAATTAATAGTGAGATTTTAAAAAAGATCTTTACCTATTGTAGTGATTGTAATTTTGATTATAGCAAAAGAGATATAGCTTCAGCCTTATTTGGGGATCCTACAGAAACGGCACTTATTAGGGCCTTTTTTGAAGAAACTAAGGAACTTAAAGCTTTTATGTCAAAGGTCTTAAGAACCTATGATATTCCTTTTGATTCTAACAGAAAAATGATGTCAGTAGTAATGAAGGAAAATGCTAAGGAAACTTGCTATGTTAAGGGGGCACCAGAAAGAATACTGGATAAATGTAATAGAATTTTAATTCAAGGTCAGGTTAGACCACTTACTAGTTCTTATAAAAGGGCAATACTAAAAAGTGTAGAAACTATGTCTAATAAAGCTCTTAGATGTATTGCAGGAGCCTATAAGGATAGCGGCATAAGCCACAGTAAATCTGTAGAAAGTGATTTGATTTTTGTGGGGATAGCAGGAATTATTGATCCACCGAGAAAGGAAGTAAAAGATGCTGTCCTACAGTGTAAGCTTGCAGGTATAAAGGTAATAATGATTACCGGTGACCATAAAAATACTGCCTACGCTATCGGAAAGGATCTAGATATTTGTAAGACCATGGATGAGGTAATGACTGGAGAAGAACTTGATAAACTTAGTGACAGGGAGCTTTCTCAAAGGCTAGATAAGCTATCCATATTTGCTAGAGTAAGTCCACAGCATAAACTGAGAATAGTAAAAGTATTAAAGAGCAAAAAGAAGATTGTTGCCATGACAGGTGACGGAGTTAATGATGCTCCTGCAGTAAAGGAAGCAGATATAGGAATCTCCATGGGTATTTCTGGTACTGACGTAACAAAGGAAGCTTCTGCTATGATTTTAATGGATGATAACTTTGCTACCATTGTAGCAGCAGTAGAAGAGGGCAGAGTGATTTATGGCAATATAAGAAAGTTTATACGATATCTATTATCCTGCAATCTAGGTGAAGTGCTTACTATGTTTTTAGCCAGCCTCTTTTACCTAGAAGCACCTTTGAAGGCTATACAAATATTATTCGTAAACTTAGCCACAGATGGACTGCCAGCTATTGCACTAGGGGTTGATCCATCAGAAAAAGATATTATGTATGATAAGCCTAGACCAAAAGATGAAAATATTTTTGCTAGAGGTCTGACAGAAAAAATAGCCCTAAGAGGAAGCCTTATAGGTGTTTGTACTGTTTTGGCCTTTATAGTATCACTAAGATATAATTATTCCCTTGAATGTAGTAGAACTATAGCCTTAAGTACTTTAATTATATCTCAGCTGATACACGTATTTGAGTGCAGATCAGAAAAACATTCCTTATTTGAAATTAATCCCTTTTCTAACCCCTACTTGATTGGTGCAGTAATGGTTTCAATGTCAGCATTGTTATCTATTATTTACATAAAACCAATGCAGGCTATTTTTAGCACAGTGGCATTAGGCCTTGGTCATTGGCTAATAGTTATATTTTTTTCAGGCATTATTGCCTTTATAAATAGCATGTATTTATATATAAGAAGGATGTAATAAAGAAAAAATTCAGCTAGGCTGAATTGCAAAAAAGTGGCTGGAAGCCACTTTCTTTTTACTTGTATTTGTATTGCATTTTTTGAGCTTTTTTAACGGCGTCTCCTGGAACAGGAATTAAGTCTCGCTTGGTTGTCAGGTTCATCAAGTTTAGAATTTCAACGATTTCTCTGTTTTCCTTTCCTTTCTTACCCTTAAGACCTTGAACAACTACTAAGTTACCTTGACTTACAGGAATGAAGTTTGGCTTTTTGAACCATTTATTCTTCTTATAAACACAGGCTACAACATTTTTGCTTCTATCAGGTTTAATAACTAATGAAACCTTTAGCTTATGAAAGATCCACAGTATAGACTTTTCTTCAATTTTAACTGAAAGGATATTTCCTCTTACTTGGGTAAGACGGTCACCATTTTTTTTAAAATAAGTTTCTTGATAGTATTGAGTGAGCTTTTCTTTAAATCCCATATGTTATGTAACTCCTTTTCAAAATAATTTAAAAATATCAAATAAGATACCAATCTTTATTTTAATAATTATTTAGGAAAATGTAAATGTTATAAGGAAATTAGTAGATAAATTTTCGATTTATTGTATCTAGTACCTTGTTAAAAATAATCAATATAATTATAGCATATTATATCAATTATTTATAGTTTAAAATCATGGTGATATTTTGCCTTATATTTATGAGAAAACCTTTCTTTATTTTATTAATCCATATAATTTTGGTTACTAAATGACTATCATCGGAATATTAATATATTAAACTACTCTTTTACAAAGGGGGGAAGCTTGAAACTCTAGTATAGGGGTTGAGCGATGTGGTGAAATATGAATTAGAGGTAAAGGATATTCTATATAAGGCAGCAGTTCCAGATATTAATGAAGAGAATTTCAGCTACAGTATACCTGAATATGAAGAATTACTAGAAAAGATGAAAACTTTTTTAAGCATCGATTCTCCTGGATATAATATATATTTGATAGATGAATACTCAGAGTATAGAATAGAAACCATTTTAAATTATCTAAGAAATATTTATGCAAATAAAGATAAACAAGATCTTTGCTATGTTGTTATGGAAGATGAGAAAACACCGGAAGCAATTGTCTTATCAAAAGGAAAGGGAGTTGAACTGAAAAGTTCTTTGGAAGACATACAAAGCAATTATTCCAATATAGTTTATGATTTTTATAGTAATAATATTGCTGAGAAAAATACTATTTTAAAGGAAATTCAAGAGAAAAGAAATGAGCTTATTGATAAACTTATAAATATGGCCAAGGATGAAGGCTTTCAAGTAAAGGCTACAAGTAGTGGCTTTACCTTTGTTCCTATAAAAGATGAAAAGGCTATGCTAGAAAGCGAATATGATCTTTTGGATCCTAAGGAAAAAGAAAAGATTGCAGACAAAGTAAGTGAATTAAAGGAAAAGGCTAATGATATCTTGGATAGCATAAAGCTTCAAGAGTTAGAAGGTTTACAAAAAATCAAGGAAGTATTGTTAAAATATTTAATGGAAGAAGCTAATGATTTTAAGATAAAGTATTTTACTTCCTTTGAAGATGAAAAGAATGCCTTAAATTATTTAAAATTCGTCTGTGATAATATTGAACGTAGTTTGGTGGATATTTATACTACTAGTTTTGATGAAGATGAGGAAAAGCTACATGAAGCAATCTATAAGTATAGCATTAATCTATTAATAGATAACAGAAATGAAGAATATTCTAATGTTAATTTCGAAGATGATCCTACCTTAACCAACCTTATGGGTAACATCGAATATGAAAATATCAATGGCAACTATTTAACAGATATAAATCACATTAAGGCCGGTTCCTTCCTAGAATCTAATGGAGGTTGCTTAATACTAAGAGCTGCAGACCTATTTTCATACAAATCTTCATACTTTTATTTGAAAAAAGCTTTAATCAGTGAAAAAGTGAAGTTTGACCATAGCAAAAACTATTTAGGGCTGTTACCACTTAACAGTATAAATCCTAAGCCTATAGAAGCCAAGGTAAAGGTTATAATAATCGGGGATTATGAAACCTACGATATATTATATAATATGGATGAGGATTTTAGAAGAGTGTTTAAAATTAGACTAGAGTACGACGCTAATGTGAATAATAATGAAGCAAATCGAAGGACCTTGGCAAAAAGTATTCTCTGGCAGGCTAAAGAAAAAAACTTAACAAGCTTTCATTCCTCAGCGATAGAAGAGATATTTAGGTTTTTGTCTAAAAGAGCAGAAAATAAAAGTAAGTTACTTTACGATGAAGTTGAGATTAATAAAATTATAATCTGCCTAGATAGTTGTGCAAAGAGGGATAATAAGAAACTTATTAAAGGGATAGACGTGAAAGAGGCCCTTTATGAAAAAGATTATTTTGAAAAGCGTCTACACCAAGGCTATAAAGAAAGTAGAATTTTGCTACCTATTGAAGATAAGCTTGTAGGATCAGTAAATGGTTTATCAGTTATAGATTTAGGTTATACAAGGTTTGGAAGGCCTATAAGAATAACTTGTAGCTGTCACAAAGGAGATGGATATATAATAGATGCCCAAAAAGAGGGCAACTTAAGTGGTAATATTCATAATAAATCTGTCAGCATACTAACAGGCCTTATTAACCAGCTTTTTGGAGGATATAATACCATACCCATAGACTTTCATATTAGCTTCGAACAAGTTTATGGCAAGGTGGAAGGTGATAGTGCCTCTGTTGCAGAAATTGTGTCAATAATTTCAGCTCTAAGCAAGATTGCTATAAGTCAAAATATAGCAGTAACTGGTTCCATAAATCAATTTGGAGAAATACAGAGCATAGGTGGCATTAATGAAAAAATAGAAGGCTTTTTCGATGTATGCAAGCTTAAAGGAACAGTTGAAGGCAAGGGAGTCTTACTGCCAAAGTCCAATGTTACAAATATAGTTCTAAGACCGGAAGTAGAAGAGGCTGTAGAAAAAGGAATATTCAAGTTATATGTAATGGAAAGTTTAGAAGATGCCATAACAGTATTAATGGGAGATAGTAAGCTAAAGGCTGAAGACATTTTAGACCTGGCTAATAAAGAAGTGAAGAAATATAGTGGTAGGGGGAAGTAGGGAGAAATTAATTTAATATATACAATCATTGATGAAAATTAGCCTTTGACATGAACTATTCCTAAAATAATAAGATCTATCTCTGTTTTTGAGGTAGGTCTTTTTATATACTCACCACACACAAGAACATTGTTATAAATTACGAAGGGAAATTGCAAAATATA
>JAAYTB010000063.1 GCA_012523855.1 Clostridia bacterium | reverse complement strand
TCCACTCCAGCTTAATAAATCTTCATTTAATTACTTTAAGCTAAAATCGAATTACTTCCTCATGTCTCCTTCTTATACCTACCTTTCTTATACTTCACTTTCATTATATTTTTATCCCTTAGTCTTGTCAATATCTTTACCAACTTCCAAGCTTATTCCGCCCTTTACTTTTTCACTTAATCTCTGGTAGATATGGCTACATATTATATTCTCCCTACCTTCCAATTAGTGTATAATGATTAGTAATACATTAGATTGGAGGAAATACTTTTGAAAAAACAAGTAAAAAGATTCACAGGAATAAGTATGTATGTTTTAGCAATTCTTTGCCTTCTAAACTCTATAGGTACTATGGCCTTCAACATAAGCTTCTGGCCCTTTTTTCTGTTTCTAAGCATAGTTTTAGCCGCTTTAGGTTACATTCATTTAAAAGTAAGAGTAAAAAGAGATAATAAGTTTATAAAGTATGGAATTATTATAGCCCATACTCTTTCCATACTTTTTATCATATCCTTTATTATAATAGAAGGCCTTATAATAAGAGCTGGAAGTACAAGGGACACAGAGACGCCAGATTATGTTGTCATACTCGGTGCAGGTCTAAATGGAGATGTACCCTCCCTTACTTTATCTCAAAGACTTAAAGCCAGCTTAGAGCTACTGGAGGTCTTACCTGAAGAAACAAGGATAGTAGTTTCTGGCGGCCAGGGGCCTGGGGAAACTATTACAGAAGCAGAAGCCATGAAAAGCTACCTAGTAAGACATGGTATTTCTGAGGACAGGATAATAAAAGAAGATAAATCTACCAGCACTGAAGAAAATCTAGTCTTTAGCAGAAAACTTATTAGGGAAATAGATAGTAAAGAAAATCTAAAAATAACTATCGTTACAAGTAACTTTCATATGTTTCGCTCTAATGCATTAGCTAAGGAGGTAGGCTTTGACGATGTTCAAAGTTGGTCAGCGCCTATACACAGCTACCTTATTCCTACCTATTATGTCAGGGAATACTTAGCCATAATAAACAGTCTTATTCTTAATTAACTTTTTTACTTTTACTCTTTGCATACTTATCAGGAAAATTGTTAAAGATAATATTTTGAAACTTTTAATTTTAACTTGATTATTTTTGTATATAATGATAAAGTATAGTTGCAAATCATTCGCATTTAGGAGGTAAGTATGTCTGAAATTTTACACCATGCTCTTATTGATACGGCAAAAATGCTACCATTTCTTTTTATCATTTACGTAGCAATAGAGTATATTGAAATTAAACTAGGTGATAATCTCATAACTAAGGTTAAGAAAGCAGGAAAAATAGCTCCAGCAGCTGGTGCCCTTTTTGGTCTTGTTCCACAATGCGGCTTTTCCGTAATGGCAACAGTACTATATAACAAAAAGGTTGTTACTTTAGGTACCTTGCTAGCAGTTTATCTTTCAACCTCAGACGAGGCATTGCCAATAATTTTGTCACAACCAGATAAACTTGGAGTAGTGGCTCCCTTGTTTTTATCAAAGTTTATTATTGCCATAGTGGCCGGCTATCTAATAGACTTTATAATGTCTGCCAGGGCTAAAAGTCAGGTAGGAGCAGAAATTTGTGCTTCTTCTGAAACTGTTGAGGATATTCACCTTGATGAAATAGATGAAAAGGGCTGCTGTGGTCACAGCTGCACTAGCAGTAAAGTTAGTTGGAAGGAGCTTTTATCTCATCCTATCAAACATACTGTAATGGTATTTATATATCTGTTTATAGCAACTATAGTACTTAATTCTATTATTCATTACGTAGGTGAAGATAATTTAGGCCAGGTTCTAATGTCTGATTCCTTGTTCCAACCAATATTTACATCAATCTTTGGCCTTATACCTAACTGTGCTTCATCTGTAGTTATAACTGAAGTCTTCTTAAAGGGTGGCTTAAGCTTTGGTTCTGTTGTAGCAGGTTTAGGTTCTAATGCTGGTCTAGGTTTACTAATCCTCTTTAAGGAAAACAAGAGTGTAAAAGCCTCCTTGAAGGTAACAGCTCTTTTAGTAGCTATAAGCTCTATTGCTGGAATTTTAATTGAGTTAATTTTCTAAGATAAAAGGCAAAGTTAATCCGAGTGGGGTAGCTACCCTACTAGGATTAACTTATTTTCTCTAAAAGCTGGATTAATTCATATAATCTAGCTCCCTCCTTTTATAATTCAATCTCCATCCCTGTACAAATCTTCCCTCTTCTTTTGTAAGCATTCTTTGGGCGAACTTGGTCCAAGGTTCTTTTTTACTAATATCGGTGATAAGAAACAGTCCTTTAGATAGTTCTTCTGTCTCCTCCATAAATGTTATTCTCTTGTCATAATGATAAAAAACCTCTCTGGGTATGCTGATATCCTTGTTTTTAAATGGCAGCTTAACATAATAGTTTTTTCTAGCCTTTGAATGGATAAACACTCTAGCCTTACTATTCATTCTTAAAAATCTTTCCAAGCCACCACCATGATCATAATGTCCATGAGATATTATAACAGTGTCTATATCTTCTATACTAACACCCATCTTATCTGCATTATCTATAAAAGCTCCACTATCACCGGTATCAAAGAGAATATTTTCTCCCTTATATCTTATAAATAATGAAAGGCCATGTTTCTTAGCCAGTTCCGGCCGTGATTCTAACTTTTCATTTTCAATCAACATTTTTACTTCCATCTTAAATCCCCCTTCAGTAGCCTCCACTTTATATAAATTATACCACATACTTCAAAGGTTGGGATGTGCTTGTTCCTTGCTATATTGCTTTGTTTTAAAAAAGTGTTGATATGTATTTTAGGGCTTGGCTTTATATGACTTTTACATTTCCTACACCATTAAATAAGACACTCCCAAAGGAGTGTCTCTTGACTTCTATTAATAACTTTTTATATACTATAGTCCTTTTTCGTATGCCTCTACCATTTTCTTAACCATTGTTCCACCAACATATCCATTTTGTCTGGAAGTAAGATTGCCCTTATCTGTTGTTTCATAATTAGCTAATCCTATTTCGCTAGCTACCTCTGCTTTAAATCTGTTTAATCCCTGTCTTGCTTCTGGAACCAAAACTCGATTATTATTTTTTGCCATCTGTGTTACCTCCTTTAATATTGGTTTTTTATTGGTTTGTATTATAAGTTTGTGCAATTTTTCAGCTAATACTCTATGAAAAGGGAGGAAATATGACCACTATTTGCTAGCTATATTATTTGCAATTCCTTAGAATAAGAATTTAAGACTTCACAGCCACTTTCTGTTACTAAAACTAGGTCTTCTATTCTTACCCCTAGCTTTCCTGGAAGATATATTCCAGGCTCTATGGAGAAAATCATGCCTGGCTTTGCTTCTAAATGGCTCACAGAGCTTACATCTGGAAACTCATGAACCTCAACTCCTATATTATGCCCTGTTCTATGGGTAAAATATTTACCATAGCCTGCATTTTCTATAACTTGTCTGGCAGCCATATCTATTTGGCTCAGTTTTACACCTGCTTTTACTGCCTCTATGGCCCTTCTATTAGCCTGCAAAACTAAATTATATACCTTCTCTGCCTCATGGGACACTTCCTTATAAAAAACTGTCCTTGTCATATCTGAACAATATCCATTGGTAAAACCACCAATGTCTAAGATAACACTATCTCCATTCTTAATCATGGTAGAATCTGAACTATGATGAGGTTCTGCAGCGTTAGGTCCATAGGCGATCAAAGGGTAAAAAGAACAGCTGTAAGTATCATACTTTTCGTATATATCAGAAAGTAATTTACAAAGCTTCCTTTCCTCATAACCCTCCTTAACAAGTTCTATGGCTTCAGCCATTACCTTATCGTTTATAGCTGAGGCCTCTTTCATCAGCTTAATTTCTTCTTCATCCTTTATCATTCTAACTTCATCTACTATAGTTGATCCATTTACAAAAGAAATACTTTTCTTTAATTCCATAAGCCTTATTAAAAAATGAGAAGGCCAAGTTTTATCTATACCTAACTTCTTATCTTCTAAGATAGCTGCTAGTATTTTTACTGGGTCTTCCTTGTCATTATAAACTAGCTTTTCTAGGCCTGGCTCCTCCAATGGAAACAATTCATTGATTATAAGCTT
Source organism: Clostridia bacterium (assembly GCA_012523855.1). Classification (GTDB taxonomy): domain Bacteria; phylum Bacillota; class Clostridia; order Clostridiales; family Clostridiaceae; genus Clostridium_AU. The sequence goes on along the minus strand of JAAYTB010000063.1, from coordinate 16,578 downwards.
CCATTGTCCCTTAGCGTTTATGTATAAGACCAACATCCTCTCTCCCGACTCTATCCACTTACCTGTTAGATAAAAAATTGAGGCTGGATTAGAGATTATCATCTGCTCTAAATTATGCCTAGTCATATTTTCAATTATTTTATTCAATCTTTTAATTTTCATCTATAATCCTCCTGTAGCTCTTCCATTAGTAATGAACTTTTACACCTATTAGTATAGATTATTAAGAGCCATTTTGAAACTATATACTTTTTTCAAAATAATATTGCTATCACAATAAACAGTGATAGCAATAATTAAAATCAATCCTTCTTTCCCATATTAAAGACTTCCATATCCTCAACAAACATCTCTCTACCTAATTTAGTAGTAACCTCCAGTAAAGCTCTCATAGTATCTAGGGCCGTTATAACCTCAATATTTCTCTCAATAGCAGTTCTTCTTATAATAAAGCCATCCCTGTGAGAGTCATTTCCTTTAGTTGGAGTATTGATAACCAGATCCACTTCCCTATTCTTTATAACACTAAGAAGGTTAGGTTCTCCCTCTTTAATCTTCTTAACTTCCCTTACTTGAAGGCCAGCATCTTTTAAAAGTTTGGCTGTGCCACTGGTAGCTGTAAAGCTATAGCCTAAGCCTGCTAGGCCTTTAGCTATTTGTAAGAACTCTTCCTTGTCATGGTCATTTACTGTAGCCAAGACTACTCCTGTATTCTTCTCCAGCTGCATATCAGAAGCTAAGAAACCTTTATATAAGGCTTCATATACATCCTTGCCTACACCTAAAACTTCCCCAGTAGATTTCATCTCTGGTCCTAGAGAAATTTCTACCCTTGGTAACTTTTGTGTTGAGAATACAGGCACCTTTACTGCCACTATATCTGGCTCCCTATATATATCTACACCATAACCAAGATCAACAAGTTTTTCTCCTAACATAACCTTAGTTGCTAGCTCTACAATTGGTACTCCACTAACCTTACTAATATAAGGTACTGTTCGGCTGGCTCTTGGATTTACCTCTATAACATACAATTGATCCCTATATTCTATAAACTGTATGTTAATCATACCCTTAATTCCTATAGCCACAGCTAGCATTTTAGTATATTCTAGCACCTTTTCCTTCATGGATTGACAAAGATTTTGTGTAGGATATATGGTAATACTATCGCCAGAGTGGACCCCTGCTCTCTCTAAATGCTCCATTATTCCTGGAATTAAAACATTCTCTCCATCGCATATAGCGTCTACTTCTATTTCCCTTCCCATAAGATACTTGTCAATAAGCACTGGATTCTTCTTATCCTTTTCAAAGGCATTTTCCAAGTAAAACTTCAATTCTTTTTCGTTATGGGTAATTTCCATACCCTGACCACCTAGAACGTAGGAAGGCCTAACTAGTACAGGATATTCAAGAGCTGCTCCTTCCTTTAAGCCCTGATCCACAGTCCAAACTGCCTTGCCCTTTGGTCTTGATATTTTAAGTTCCTCTAACAAGGCCTCAAATTTCTCCCTATCCTCTGCCAGATCTATTTGTTCTGAAGTGGTACCTAGTATATATATATTCTTTTCCTTTAAGAACTTAGCCAGCTTTATAGCAGTCTGGCCACCAAATTGCAGTATTACTCCATAGGGCTTTTCCTTATCTATAATACTTAATACATCTTCCTCTGTTAATGGTTCAAAGTACAATTTATCAGATATATCAAAATCTGTACTTACAGTTTCCGGATTGTTATTGATTATTATTGTTTCTATGCCCATCTTTCTTAAAGCCTTTATAGCATGAACTGATGCATAATCAAATTCTATACCTTGGCCTATTCTAATAGGTCCAGACCCTATTACTATTACCTTCTTCCTATCTGAAACCTGCACTTCATCATACTGGCTGTAGGTTGAATAGTAGTAAGGGGACAAGGCCTCAAACTCTCCAGCACAGGTATCTACCATTTTATATACAGGGCTTATATCCCACTTCTTTCTTAACTTATATACATCGTTAGGACTAACCTTAAGCAAGTCTCCTATACCCTTATCTGAGAAACCCATTCTTTTTAAATCGTAAAGATATTCTCTCTCAATCTTATCTATAGACATCTTTTTGAGCTCTTCTTCCTTGTCTACAATGTTCTTAATCTTATTTACAAAGAATATGTCTATACCAGTTATTTGAGATATCATTTCTATTCTATAGTTTGCTCTAATCATCTCTGCTAGGGCAAAGATTCTTTCATCGTCAGGAGACATAACCTTTTCCTTTAACTGGGCCAAAGATAGCTTTTTCATTCCTTCATGTTCTAGGGTATATCTTCCCAGCTCCAAGGATCGAATTCCTTTAAGGAAGGCTGCTTCAAAATTACTAGCAATAGCCATTACCTCTCCTGTTGCCATCATCTTTGTACCTAGTAATCTATCTGCTCCAAAAAACTTGTCAAAGGGCCACTTAGGTATTTTTACAACTACATAATCTAATGCTGGTTCAAAGCATGCATAGGTCTTCTTGGTAACTGCATTTTGTATTTCATCCAGTCCATAGCCTAAAGCTACCTTTGTTGCAACCTTTGCTATAGGATAGCCTGTTGCTTTAGAAGCTAGAGCGGAAGAACGGCTAACTCTAGGATTAATTTCTATAACTCCATATTCGAAGCTATTTGGATTTAAGGCAAACTGTACATTACAACCACCTTCAATACCAATAGCATCTATTATCTCCATAGAGGCCCTTCTTAACATTTCACATTCCTTATAGGAAAGGGTCTGACTTGGAGCTACTACTATGCTGTCACCTGTATGGATTCCTACTGGGTCTATATTTTCCATATTGCAAATGGCTATGGAATTACCGTAACTGTCCCTCATAACCTCATACTCAATTTCCTTCCAGCCCTTAACACTCTTTTCTAAAAGGACCTGGCCTATGGGACTAAGGGCAAGGCCTTGGCCAAGAACCCCTTCCAATTCCTCTTCATTATTGGCTATACCTCCACCAGTACCACCTAAGGTATAGGCTGGCCTAACAATTACAGGATAGCCTACCCTCCTGGAAAAGGCCTTACCTGCCTCAATGTCCATTACTATTTCACTTTCAATACAAGGCTGATTAATTTCTTTCATTACACTCCTAAAGAGCTCCCTATCTTCGCCCTTTTTTATAGACTCAATAGACGTTCCTATAACCCTAACTCCGTATTTATCAAGAATCCCCTTATCGTACAGCTCCACTGCCATATTAAGACCTGTCTGCCCTCCCATCCCTGCAAGAAGGCTGTCCGGTCTTTCCTTAGCAATTACCTTTTCTACAAATTCTAAGCTTATTGGTTCTATATAAATTTTGTCCGCTACTTCCTTATCTGTCATTATAGTGGCAGGGTTACTGTTTATTAGTACTACCTCCACCCCTTCTTCCTTTAAAGCTTCACAAGCCTGAGTTCCGGAATAATCAAATTCAGCAGCCTGCCCTATTACTATAGGACCGGAGCCTATAACTAAAACCTTTTTTATACTCTTATCCAATGGCATACAATGTACCTCCAAAATTTAATTTAAAGATATCTTAACTATAAATCTGTAAATTCATAAAATCCTCTTAGGACTAAAGGGAAAGAAACTTGTTGAATATATTATTTCCATCCTTAGACCTAGTAGTAGTTTCAGGATGAAACTGCACACTGTATATAGGAAGTGTCTTATGTTTCATACCTTCTATAGTTCCATCATTTACATTTATATAAGTGGCAGTTACATTGTCCGGTAACTTATCCACATAGTATCCATGATTTTGGGATGTTATATACACCCGCTTATCTTCCAAGTCCTTCACAGGATGATTGGCTCCTCTATGGCCAAACTTCAGCCTATTAGTGCTACCACCTAGAGCTAAGGCCAAGAGCTGATGCCCTAAGCCTATAGCTGCTATTCCTTTCTTTCCTATTAGTTCCTTGATAGTTTCTATAGGCTCCAGCAAATCTCTAGGATTTCCAGGACCGTTGGATAAAAATATTAAGTCAGGATTAACCCTTAAGATCTCTTCATAGCTTGTATGTGAAGGGAATACAGTTAATTTACAATCTCTATCTATAAAAGCTTTTAATATGCTAGATTTTACGCCATAGTCTAGTATTGCAACATGCTTGCCTTTCCCATCAATGGTATAAGGCTTATCTGTTGTAACCTTTTTTACCCCATGAGAATTCGAAAAAGTTCCAAGCTTATTTTCAATATAGTCTTGGCTTATTTGTTCTAAGCTTATTATTCCCTTCATAGTGCCCTTATCTCTTAAAACCCTAGTAAGAGCCCTAGTATCTATTTTTTGCAGTCCAATAATTTTATTGTTTTTTAAATAATCATCCAACTTTATTTCACACCTAAAGTTATTAGGGTAATTACAGGCTTCTTGTACTATAAGACCCTTAACCTTAGGGCTAGATGATTCTACATCTTCTAAATTTAATCCATAGTTTCCTATTAAGGGATAGGTCATAACAAGAATTTGACCATAGTAGGAAGGGTCTGTTAACACTTCCTGATAGCCTGTCATTGCTGTATTAAAAACTACCTCTCCCACAGTTTCTTCTAAGTATCCAAAGGCCTCCCCTTGAAAAACTATTCCATTTTCTAAGATAAGTTTTGCTTTCATACCGAACCTCCTAACAACTATATAAAGTACACAGTTATGCAGAGCGTAAATTAATAGACAAAATAAAAGGATAATAAAGAGAATAAGTATACTACTTTTCTCTTCACTATCCTTTGACCTTATCCATATAAAATTTTATCTCACAGACAGAATAGTCCTTATGACAAAAAAACGCAACCATATTTATACTCCCTTTCTGGCCTCACTGGACCAATTTAAAGTGTACTCTTATAAAAATTCTAATAGATATAAAGTATACTGTCAAGGGAAAAATAACTTTTCAAGAAGAAGATAAATCTGCAATTGATTACAGTAAAAATCTATTGCAGATCTATTGAAAATTTAAATAAATTATCTCATAGCTTTCTCTGTATAATAAACTACACCTACTGTACCAGGTCCAACATGAAGACCTATAACTGGGCCTATGTCACAAACTTTAATGTCTAAATCCACTTTTACTGCTTCCTTAATCTTTCCTACAGTTTCCAAAGCCCCTTCAAGATGATTGATATGGTGAACAGTTATTTCACCAATTCCGTAAGCTTTAATATCAGCAGAAAGCTTATCTATCATAGCATCTATTACGCTTTTCTTTGTTCTTACCTTTGTTAATACAGTGGTAACACCATTTTCCACCGTTAATATAGGTATAATTTTTAGTATATTCCCTATTAAGGCACTAGCTGTCCCTATTCTACCACCCTTTTTTAGGTAGGTTAAGTTATGGGGAGCAAAAAGAAATCTGCTCCTTTTTATATTTTCTTCTGCTGCTTTCTTAACCTGCTGAAGATCCTTACCTTCCTTGGCCGCTTTTGCTGCTGCAATGGCTGCATATCCTAGCTGCATACAATTTGACCGTGAATCTAAGATCTCAATACGTCCCTGAGGGTATTTTTCTAAGACCATATCCCTTACCATATGAGCTGAAGAATAGGTACCGCTCATTTCTGAGGATATAAATATACAAAGAAGGCTATCTCCTTCCTTTACTACAGACTCCATTATGTCCCTCATCTCTGCTACAGATGGTTGAGAAGATGTTGGTATTCCTTTCTCCTCCATCTTTCTATAAAAACTATCATTATCTATCTCTACTTCTTTAAATTCTTCATCTTCAAACTTCACACTTAAGGATATTTTTATTATATCTAATTCCTTAAGAATATCATCCTTTATATAGCTAGTGCTATCAGTTAAAATTTTTACTGCCATAAACTCATCTCCATATTCAATATATAGTTTTAAAAACCACTTAACGTTGCCATCGTATAATCTCCTACGGTTTTCATTTCCTTATGAGTTTATTATAACACTATTATATCTATTTTAAAATATAATTTTTAAATATATAGAGAAAAAATAAGACTAAAGAAGATTTGACAAGACAGATATTTAAAACAGGGGAAATAGGCCCCCTGATTAGATCAGGGAACCTATAAGTCATTTAACTTCTACTATTCCTTCTTATCAGCAGATTTTTTGCGTTTCTTTCCATGGAAGACAAATACTCCTCCAGCTACTATTAACACTGCCCCTGCTATGCCTAAAACAGTAAAGTTTATTGGAGATCCTGTCTTAGGTAGTGGATTGCCCTTTTCATCCACAGCCTTTCCATCATCTTTTTTATCCTTATCCTCTTCACTTTCTGTCTTCTTTCCGTCCTTATTTATATTAGTAATGTTAACTTCTCCATAGGTCACATTACCTGCATAGTCTGTGATTTTTCCATAAAACTTACGATTGCCATCAACCTTAACAGGCTCAGTATATGTGAGCCATTTTTCTTTATCGAAACTAAATTCTATCTTTTCTATTGGATTGTTTTTTCCTTTAGCTTTTTCCAATCCTGCTTTAAAGTTAGAATATCTTTTCTCAAGTTGCTTTTTATACTTGTCCTGAGAAAACTTAAAGGCTGATGCCTTGGAAAATTCTTTGACCATTAACTCCTTGACTTTATCAGCAGTAACTAGTTCTGACTTCTTGCTAGTTGTTTTTGTATCTGCCTTAGTATCCTGCTTTGGCATAATAATAACAACAGATATTGCAATTAATAATGCTAAAAACATTGATAAAACTTTTTTCTTTGAATGTCTCATTTTTTCTCGCTCCCTTTTCTTAACATTGATATTGTCTGGCTAGTAACAAAATTGACATTAATTTAACAATTATTGAATATTTTATCATTACTATATCACTTTTACAAGTATTTTCCAGAAATATTTATTTTTTTATTAACTTTTTCTTTGCTAATATTTTTATATAATTAAAGTAGGTAAGAATTTTATAAGAGGTGATTTTATGGCAATTGAAGGATACTACTTATTACCCCATCCTCCAATCGTAATTCCTGAGGTAGGCAAGGGGGAAGAAGAAAAAATACGAGATACTAGTAATAGTATGGATACCATTGCTAAGGAAATTGCAGGCAAATGTCCCGACACTATTATTATAGTAAGTCCTCATGGCCCTATGTTCGGTGACGCCATTGCATTAACTTATCAGGATGAACTTGCTGGAAGCCTATCTAATTTCGGAGCTGGGCAGGTTAATATGAAACTAAAAATCGATAAGGCTTTTACTAATAAGCTATTTGAACTTTCCGCTAGAAATCATATAACTAGTATTAGGGTCAACAAGGATTTATTAAGGAGATACGATCTATCCCCTAAACTAGACCATGGCACCATGGTTCCCTTATACTTTATAAATAAATATTATAAAAATTACAATTTAGTTCATATTACTTACGCTCCTTTTGCTGATATAGACCTTTACAAGTTTGGCAGCCTAATAAGGGATATAGCTGAGCAACTTAATAGAAAAACTGTTTTCATTGCTAGTGGTGACCTGTCACATAAGCTTAAGAAAGATGGCCCCTATCCTTATAGTCCTTACGGCGAAAAGTTTGATAAAGAGTTTCTTCAAGGCCTTGAAAAAGGTGATGTAAGAGCAATTTTTAACATGGATAAAGGAACCATTAGCAATGCAGGTGAATGTGGCAGGAGATCTGTCTTAATGCTCCTTGGAGCCTTAGATGGCTATAGCTTTACCGGTGACCTTTTAAGCTACCAAGGAACCTTCGGGGTAGGATATGGAATAATGAGATTTAATATCAAATCTGAAGCTAATTCCAGACTAGTTGAATTAGAAGACATGAGAAAGAAAGTCCGCAATGAAAAACTGAATCAAAAGGACCCTTATGTACGATTGACTAGAGAAAGCCTTACTTATTACCTAACTAAGGGCAAAAAACTTCAGGACCTTCCCCCATATGTAACGGAAGAAATGTTAACAAAGAGAAGAGGAGTTTTTGTATCCCTAAAAAAACATGGTGATCTTAGAGGTTGTATAGGAACCTTTCTAGCTACAAAAAATTCTATAGCAGAGGAGATTATAAACAATGCTATTGAGGCAGGAATAAATGATCCTAGATTTTCACAAGTGGAGGAAGAGGAACTTCTAGACATAGACTTTTCTGTAGATGTATTAGAAGAACCAAGTCCTGCAAAAAAATCCGAATTAGATCCTAAAAGGTATGGTGTCATTGTTTCAGCAGGATACAAAAGAGGGCTCTTGTTGCCAGATTTAGAAGGTGTAGATACTGTTGAGGAACAATTATCTATTGCCTGCCAAAAAGCCGGCATAGGTCCTAGGGAAGATTACTCCATTGAAAAGTTTGAGGTTATTAGACATAAAGAAGAATAGCTATATAATTGAAGGATGTTGATATTATGAAAAGAAAGGTTATGTTTTATGAAAAGTTAAAGGATAAGATTCACTGCTATTTGTGTCCCCATAATTGTCTTATAGGAAAAGATGGCACTGGGAAATGCGGTGTAAGAAAACATGAGGCTGGAGAACTTTATAGCTTAAATTACGGAGAGGTTACAAGCATTTCTTTAGACCCTATAGAGAAAAAACCCTTGCTCCATTTTAAGCCTGGAACAAATATACTGTCTGTAGGTAGCTTCGGCTGTAATTTCACCTGTGACTTTTGCCAAAACTACAGTATATCTCAATATAAAGCCCCAAGCCGTTATCTACCTAAAGAAAAGCTAATAGAGATAGCCTTAACCACTGAAAATAATATAGGGCTGGCCTTTACCTATAACGAACCATCCATTTGGTATGAATATGTTTATGATTGTTCCAAACTGCTAAAGGAAACTAAAAAAGATAGCTCTGTAGCAATAATAAGCAATGGTTACATAAGTGAAGAACCACTTAAACAGTTGCTCCCTTATGTAGACGCAATGAATATAGATCTAAAGAGCTATAATGACAAGTACTATAAAAATATCTGCGGTGGCAGCCTGAAGCCAGTGCTAAAGACTATCGAACTAGCTGCAAAGCATTGCCATGTAGAGATTACTACACTGCTGGTTACTGGTGAAAATGATAATATTGAAGACATTGAAGAAATAGCAAAATTTCTTTCCAATATCAATCAGGATATTCCTCTTCATCTTTCACGGTATTTTCCTAGATATAAAATGGATAATCCTGCTACAGATCTAGGCTTTATGTATAAGGCTCAGGAAAGGGCTGCTAGGTACTTGAATCGTGTTAGTTTGGGAAATATATAAAAAGAGCTTGTTCTTAGTTTTTTTACTAGGAACAAGCTTTTTAAATTTTTTCTATAGTAGTGAATTAGGCTATTCCTTATACTGCCAAATCATCTTTCCCTTTTTATTTATATAGCCCCATCCATCTTCAGTTCTTACATATGCCAATCCATTTAAAAATGGTTCAGCTCTTTCAAAGCCTGGTTTTATAACAACCTTGCCCTTTTTGTTTATATAACCATACTCTCCGTCTTCTTCAATAATTGCAAGTCCATCACTAAATACGCTAGCTTCTTCGAACTGAGCTTTTATTTTAACCTTGCCCTTTTTATTTATATAACCATACTTTCCTTGCTTACTATCATAAACAGGAGCTAATCCATTTGAAAATTGGCCACTATCTATGGTTTGGAAAACTATTTTACCTTTAGTGTTTATATATGCACCTCCACTATAAAAATAACTGCCTTCTGTTCGTACAAATGCTAATCCTTCACTAAAAGGTTTCGCTGTTCTAAAGGTCTTTTTAAATTTGTTTTTACCTTTTTTATTTATATAGAAGGTATCACCTTCCTCTTCAACTACTGCATATCCATTTAAAAATGAAGTTGCTGAATCATACTTTGTATCTATTACCAACTTTCCCTTAGTGTTGATATAGCCATACTTACCGTCCTTTTTCACTAGAGCTAGACCCTCCATAACAGGTTCTATATACTCATATTCTGACAGCTCTATAAACTCACCTTTTTTGTTTACCAATCCCCACTTAAAATCTTTTGTCACTGCAGGAGCAGCACCATGGTTAAAGGGGCCTGCCTTATAAAAAACAGGTTTTATAACCAACTCACCTTTAGAATTAATATATCCCCATTTTCCATCTACTTCAACTGCTGCTAAACCATTATACATATTTTCAATGTCATCATATTTAGGTTTAATAACTACTTTACCTTTGTTGTTAATTAATCCCCACTTGCCTTTTTCATAAATTCTAAAGCACTCAGGCTTGAGGATACCTAAATTATTCTCATCCCCTTTAAAAAAGAAAACTCCTATTATTATCAAAACTAATGCTCCAATAGCAAAAGGTAACAGCTTGGCTCTATTATTAGCCATAAGCTTTGATTTGCAACTAGCAATAACCTTTTTTACTGTCGATTCTTTTACCTGCTGACTTTGAGCAACTTGTGTTGTACCGCAATTAGTACAAAAATTTGCTCCATCACTTAATTGACTTCCACAATTGGTACAAAACTTCATTTAATCCCCTCCTTCTTATAAAATTATAGTAAAATTAGTTATATTAATCAAGATTTCCTAAATAATTTATCAAAACTTCTCAAAATAAATAATTTTATACATTCTTCTATTATAAAATTCTTATAAAGAAATAACTACATATGTTATAATATATGGTAATACCTTATTGCAGCTAAAGATTTTATAGTACAAAAAATAAAGAATATTTTAATTTAAAGGAGTTTTTAAGGTGATTGAAATTAAAGGAAAGTATAATAGCGCTAAAGTATACACCGATCTATTAGAGCCTGAGGTTATATCTCAGATTATGGAACTGTGTAATCAGGATTTTTGCCAAGGCTGCAAGATAGCTATAATGCCAGATACTCATGCAGGAAAAGGCTGTGTAATTGGTTTTACTGCAAATTTAGGAGAGAAGGTTATACCTAACATTGTTGGAGTAGATATAGGCTGCGGAATGCTTACAGTGGAATTAGGCAAAATGGATATAGATTTAAGTGAACTTGATAGTATAATTCATAAATTTATTCCTTCAGGCATGGCGGTTCATGAAGGACCAATGGTAAGATTTCCAAAGCTTCAGGAACTTCATTGCTACAGAAGTCTAAAGCATACAAAAAGAATTGAAAGAAGCATAGGTAGCCTTGGTGGCGGAAATCACTTTATCGAGTTGGGTAAGGATGACCAAGACAACTTGTATCTTGTAATTCACTCAGGTAGCAGAAACCTTGGAAAACAAGTGGCTGAGCACTATCAGAAATTAGCAATAGATCTTTGCTCCGGTAAAGAAGACTACTATGTTAAAAGGGAAAGAATAATCAAAGAATATAAGGAAATGGGAAAAAGAAAGGATATTCAAAGGGCCTTAAAGGAACTGAAGGCAAAGTATGATGCCTTGAAACCAAGCTATCCAAAAGACCTATGCTTTTTAACTGGAGTTTATAGGGAGCAGTATTTACACGATATGAACATATGCCAAGAATATGCCAGTCTAAATAGGGAAACTATGGCTAGCATTATACTAGAAAAGATTCTTGGCAAAAGATTAGCTGATTTTAATCACTTTACCACCATCCATAACTATATAAACTTTAAGGACAATATAATCCGAAAGGGAAGTATTTCTGCCTATGAAGGAGAAAAAGTCCTTATTCCTATAAACATGAGAGACGGCAGTATATTAGCTGTTGGCAAAGGCAATCCGGATTGGAACTATTCCGCTCCCCATGGTGCTGGCAGGCTTATGAGCCGAAGCAAGGCTAAGGAAAAACTGTCTATGGAAGAATATAAAAAATCCATGGAAGGAATCTATACTACTTCCGTTAGTGAATCTACCCTAGACGAAGCTCCAATGGCCTATAAGCCTATTGAAGAAATTATTAGAAACGTTAAGGATACAGTGGATATTCTTAAAATAATCCGACCTGTTTATAATTTTAAGGCTGGAGTATAAATATTGTAATATTTTAAATTTTTAATGAATATATATTTAAATTTTAGAAAATCCATCCTTGTTAAATGTTTCCTTTTCATGTTATAATCCTTGTAAGAGAGGCTTTTATTCACTTTCTACTAAAGGATGACTTACTGCTCTTATAGGAAGATAAATAACTAGGGGGAGATCTATGAGAAAAATCAAAATATTAAAGATAATAGTATTCATAGTCCTTTTTATCTTATTGTCCTTGCTAGTTGCAAACCGATATCTTTACGGGGTATGGAACCCCTTTGCTTTACCTAGTAAAATTAAATGTTTTGACCGTAACTATATTAAATCAGGAAACGATATACCAAAAACATTTATTGATGAAGATACTGTTATCTATCCAATAGATTCTTTCAATAAATACACAGGAAAGAAGTTATATACTATAGACCCCAAGAAAGAATCTGTACCTACAGCAATCTATCTTTATATCAGTGACAATATGTACCAATCCTATGAATTGGATGATGACTAAGAACAAACGGAGGATGAAACTATGAATTTAGATGAAATGCGACTAGACTTAGCCAAAAGAAGTAAAAGGGGACTCCATATTATTATTGCTTCTGTTTTTATATGGTCCCTTGTACTAATTATTTGGCTATTGCCTATAAAAACTGTTGAAGGCCAAAACCTATTAACCTTCTGCGCCTTAACACCACTTCTGCCTTTTTCTTATATGATTTCAAAGATCATATAAGAAAAAGGCAGAATTTTCCCCTAAGGATAACCCTCTCAATAAATTAGGATTATTATTTTCTATTAATCAAATCTTGTATATCCTAATTCCTATGTGGGTATATCCTACAGTTCCTGATAAGATGTTGATGGTTATGGCAGTTATTTTTGGCGCACATTTATTACCTTTTGGATGGCTCTATAAGTCAAAAGCCTACTTTGTAATGTCTATAGTAGTAGCTCTTAGCTCCTTTATAGTAGGCCTTATCTTCAATCCAGTTATACTTTCAATAGTTATGATTATATTTGAACTTGTATTTTCACTATGGCTATGGTTTGAAAATAAAAGCCTTTATATAAAAAAGGACTAGCTTTTAAAAAAACAATGGACAATCTAGGAGTATTTCTTCCTCGATTGTCCATTATATTATTTATATTAATTAGCGTAATTATCAAAATATCCTTGAATATAAACTATTGGTGTTCCCTTATCTCCACTTCCAGAGGTTAAATCGCAAAGTGAACCAATAAGGTCTGTAAGTCTTCTAGGAGTAGTTCCCTGAGTAACCATAGATCCTTTAAGGTCTCCATCTTTATTTTTTATATAGTCAGCAATGGCTTTTTTCAGTTCTTCCCCTTTTAAATGGGCAAAATCGTTATCTGCAAGATACTTTAATTTTACTTCGTTAGGTGTTCCTTCAAGACCTGAAGTATAGGCAGGAGATACAACTGGATCTGCAAGTTCCCATATCTTGCCTACTGGATCTTTGAAGGCTCCATCGCCATAAACCATAACTTCTATGGTTTTTCCTGTTTTCTCTTTAATTAAGGCTTGAATTTTATCTACTATAGGCTGACAGTCCCTTGGAAACAACTTAACAGTATCCTCTGTTGCCTTGTTGGAACCTAAAAGACCATACTCTTGGTTATAGCCGCTGCCATCAATAGGGCTTGTTAATATATCATCTAAACCATAGAGCTTTTCAACACCATTAGCCTTTAGTATTTTCTTTGTTCTAGATCTTGAATGAATGTCACAAACAAGGACACTCTTTGTATAGTCTAATATAGTCTTTGGATTGTTTGAGAAAATAATTTCACATTCAATGCCATATTCCTCTACTAAAGACTTGTAATAATCTATATAATCTACACCAGTGAAGGTGTGCTTCTTATATCCAAAATATTCACGGAACTGCTTTTCTGTTAAAGTATCCGTCCAAGGATTCACGCCCTTTTCATCTAGCTCATCTATATCCACTAAATGATTACCTACTTCGTCAGAAGGGTAACTGAGCATTAAAACGATTTTCTTTGCTCCTTTGGCTATACCTCGAAGGCAAACTGCAAATCGGTTACGGCTTAAAATAGGAAAAATTACTCCGATAGTATCTTCAGCAAATTTTGAATTTATATCTTTAGCAATATTATCAATACTGGCAAAGTTTCCTTGCGCTCGGCCAACTACCGATTCTGTTATAGCTACAATATCCTTATCCCTTATTGAAAAACCTTCTACTTGTGAAGCCTTTAAAACAGTGCTGGCTACTATCTCTGCGATATCTGCTCCTTCTTTTATAATTGGTGCTATAAGACCTCTAGACACTGTTCCTACTACTCTTTCCATCTAAACCGCTCCTTATACTTTTCGTTACAATATTTTTTGTTTCCTACTCTTGTAATATACTACACTTTTATGGTATAAGTAAAATAAGTAAGAGTGATATTAGATATAAGGAGTGCTTATATGTCTATAAAATTAGATCTATACAGGATATTTTGCACAGTTGCCCAATGTAATAGTTTTTCCAAGGCTGCTAAGGAATTATACATGACTCAACCGGCAGTTAGCCAGGCTATTGCACAGCTTGAAACAGAGTTAGACATACGACTTTTTACAAGAACTCCAAGAGGAGTAACCCTGACCAAGGAAGGACAAATGCTATTTGAATATAGTAATTCCGCTATTAACTTAATTAATACAGCAGAACAAAAACTTCTAGAAACAAAAAACCTTCTGGCTGGGGAATTAAGAATAGGTGTAGGAGATACTATATCTAAGCACTACTTGTTACCTTACCTGGAGAAGTTTCATAATCAGTTTCCTAGTATCAAATTTAAAATAATGAATGGCACCACTCCAGAACTTTGTGCCATGCTAAAATCTGGGGAGCTAGATCTTTCTATTTGTAACTTACCTATTAGTGATGGCAGTATAGAAATTAGAGAATGTCTAACTATTCATGATATCTTTGTCTGCGGAAAAGGCTTTCTTACTAATAACTCCATGCCTTTAAGCCTTTCCCAAGTAGCAGAATTACCCCTAATATTGTTAGAGCATAAATCAAACTCTAGGCGGTACATAGAAAATTACTTCTTATCAAAGGGTATTAAGCTTATAGCTGAAATTGAGCTTGGCTCCCATGACTTACTCTTAGAACTTGCCAAAATCAATTTAGGAGTAGCCTGTGTTATTAAAGAATTTTCCAAGGACTACTTAGAAAAGAGCCTACTATATGAGGTAAAATTAAAAGAAGAAATTCCAGCCAGAAGTATAGGAGTCTGCTTTCTAAAAAATGTATCCCTCTCCCCCACCTCCATGAAGTTCATTGAAATAATAAAATAAAATCTCAGAGCCAGCAGGCTCTGAGATCTAACATCTAACTTCTAACTTCTAACTGCTAGCAATCTTTTAATATCCTCTTCCATATCCAATGGCTCTGCCGTAGGCTCAAATCTCTTTATATCCTGGCCATCCCTGCTAATTAGGAACTTGGTAAAGTTCCACTTTATTGCATCTCCCACTAGATTCTCCGGATATTTTTCGCTAATTACACTATAAAGAATCTTGCCCATAGGAGTGCTCTTATCAAAGCCTTCAAAAGGCGCCTGACTAACAAGATACTTAAATAGGGGATGAGCATTTGCTCCCTTAACCTCTATCTTCTCAAATATCTTAAAGCTAACTCCATAATTTACTTCACAAAAAGTTTTCACTTCAGCGTTGCTACCTGGTTCCTGTTCATCAAATTGATTGCAGGGAAAGCCTAAAATTTCTAACCCTTCTTCCTTATACTTCTCATATAGCTTTTGCAGATCCTTGTATGGGGAGTAAATCCGCATTTACTTGCAGTGTTTGCAATTATTAGAACCTTTCCTTTGAAATCTGCTAATGAAACTTCTTTACCACTAAGATCCTTTGCTGAAAAATCATATATAGTCATAGCTACTGTCCTTTCTGAATTAATTAAAAATTTCATTAGATATTATATCCTAAAATTCTTCTTTCTATATATAGTGTAGGTTACTACCGTAGCTACAGTGATAAAGATCAACGCCAACACCATATCATCAGTTTTAATACCATTTTTAACTACATCTGCAGGGTTTGCAAAGTGGAAAGGCGAAAAGTATTTTAAGAAGCTAAGTTTTTCTATCATATCTGAAAACATTCCTAAAAGAAATGTTACAAAGAAGCTTCCTATAGATATAGGCATGGCTAATCTCAAATGGGGTACTAGCACAGATATGGCAAAGCCTACAGCCATAAAGACCAAGCCTACCATGAAAAAGCCAGAAAACAAAAGTTTATAGTCCATAAGCACATCTATAACCTTCACTTCTGCTGATTTTACCGCTAAAGATTTAAGTATGGATGAAAGGGCCATAATAAAGACAAAGAGGGTAAATAAGGTTGCTGCGGACAAAATTTTCATAGTAACAATTTTACTTCTCTTTACTGGTTGGGCGTATAAAAATTCTATAGTTCCTTCACTTTCTTCCTTTATTAAAGCCTTAGAACCTAATAGTCCTCCATATATTACTCCTGCCATCATTATATACTGAAAAACGTATGCAAAATACTCATTAAGCTTTGAAAAGTCTGGTGCATCATCTAGACCTAAAGCTTTCAAAAAGGCTGGTGGTATAATGTCTAGCTTT
>JAAYTB010000062.1 GCA_012523855.1 Clostridia bacterium | reverse complement strand
CCTCTGTTATCTGGTCCTCTGCCCAACTATCTTTCTCCTAGTTTTAGATTTGGGGCAGCGTTTAGATCTAGAGGGGATCGGATTCCTCTCATGTATTCAAAATATGCTGCACTGGCTATCATGGCTGCGTTGTCGGTGCATAGGATTGGTGCTGGGAATAGCACTTCTATATCTTCTTTGGCACCTTCCTTGATTAAACTATTTCTTAAAGCAGTATTGGAGGCTACTCCCCCTGCTATGGCAATCTTGTTAACCTTTTTCATTTCACAGGTCTTGAGGACATTATCTGTAAGGACATCCACTACAGCCTTTTGGAAGGAAGCTGCTACATCTGCCTTATTTATTTCTTCTCCCTTCATTTCCATTTTGTTTAAATAGTTAAGTACCGCAGACTTAAGGCCACTGAAGGAAAAATCTAAGGTTTCCTCATGAAAATTAGACCTTGGAAATTTAATAGCATTTTCGTTGCCCTCTTTTGCTAGTTTATCGATAGCTGGCCCTCCTGGATAGCCTAAGCCTAAGGCTCTAGCAACCTTATCGTAAGCTTCTCCAGCAGCATCATCTCTGGTTTTAGCAATAACTTCGAAATCTCCATAATCCTTCATGTGGACTATAAAAGTATGGCCACCGGACACTACAAGGCATACAAAGGGAGGTTCTAGATCCTTATGTTCAATAAAGTTTGCACTTATATGGCCTTCTATGTGATTCACACCTATTAAAGGCTTTTTTAGAGAATAAGCTAAGCCCTTTGCATACTGAAGTCCTACTAAAAGGGCCCCTACTAGGCCTGGTCCATAAGTAACAGCTACTGCATCTATTTCCTCTGCAGTTAAAGATGCTTGTTCTAGGGCTTCTTCAACTACTGCGTTAATTACCTCTACATGCTTTCTTGAAGCCACTTCCGGTACAACACCACCAAATTTTTTGTGTATATCAATTTGAGAAGCTATAACGTTTGATAAGAGCTCTCTTCCATTTACCACCACTGCTGCCGCTGTCTCATCGCAGCTGCTTTCTATAGCTAAAATTTTTATATCCTTCGACATAATCATTACCTCTTTTTTCAAAATATACTATGGCCATTGTTTCCTAAATCCTTTCATCATTATAGAAACAAGTCCAATAAAACTCTACGATTAATTATAGCAAAAGATAAATTATATACAACAGAAGTATAAAAATCAGTTTGCCCTTATAATTCGAAAATCTTCTCTTTTCTTTTATTGTTTACTCTATAAAAACCATGATATACTATAAGTATGTATATAAATAAAAGGCCTTTCATTTTTATTTATATATAGTAGTAAAAAGGGGGATATAGTATGGAAAATTATGCAAAAGTCGTAGTTAAGGGTTCACCTATTTCAAAGTCCAACTTTAAGCTCTTTAATACTCAAGGTCGTGCTATACTACCCTATAATTCCGGAAAGTATCATGACAGATATGCAAACTATGAAGAGGAAATTGCCTATAATGCCAGGTTACAAAACCCAGGCATAGTGCTGACAGAAGCTTTGATTGCAGTATTGAAAGTCTATTATAAAAGTTCTAAACGCCATCCAGACACTAATAATATAGCAAAAAGTATTTTTGATGGCATAGAAAAAAGTGGGCTTATAGTAAATGATGCACAGGTTAGGCGTCTCATAATAGAGGAATATTATGATGGCGAAAATCCAAGATTTGAGTTAGAATTATTTGGAGAGAGCAACTATAGTATGAAATATGAAATATACAGAAGAGAAGTGGCTGAAAAGCCTATAGAATACATGGCTCCTTCTAACAGAAAAAATACTTTGCTCAAAAAAAATTCCACTAAGGAATCCAATATTAATCCATCCAAATGCGATATTTGCGGAAAAGATGTATCGGCAAAATCTACTGCCACAGCTAATGGCGGAAAGATGAAAATATGCAAAACTTGTCTTAAAAATCTATTTTAAAATTCTAACTAAGGGGGTACTTTTATGTTAATAAAGGACATATTTAATCAAAAGAAACCAGTAATATCCTTCGAAATTTTTCCACCAAAGAAATACAGTAATATCGATGTTATTTACAGTACTTTGGAAGCCTTAAAGGATCTACGACCAGACTTTATTAGCGTAACATATGGCGCTGCTGGTAGTACTAGGGACAAAACAGTGGAAATAGCTTCTATAATAAAAAACAAGTATGATATAGAAGCTTTAGCCCATCTTACTTGCATTGGCTTAGATCAAGAAGGCCTTGATAAAATTATTGGGGAATTAATTAAAAACAATGTTCGTAATGTGATGGCTCTTAGAGGTGATTTGCCTGAAGGTATGGATAAAAAGGAGCTGGATTCAAGTTCTTTTGCCCACGCTTCTGACATTATTGCTTCTATAAAAAAACATGAGGACTTCTCTACTGGTGGAGCTTGTTATCCAGAAGTCCATCCTGAATGTGAAAGCCTAGATAAGGATATTGAAAACTTAAAACTTAAGGTAGATAGTGGAGCTGATTTTTTAGTTACCCAACTCTTCTTCGACAATGACAAGTTCTATAATTTCATGGATAAGGCTAGAAAGGCAGGTATTAATGTCCCTATAAGCGCTGGAATTATGCCAGTTACTAATAAAAAGCAAGTTGAAAGAATGATATCTTTAAGTAACGCTACACTTCCTTCTAAATTCAGAAGAATTCTGGACAAGTACGAAAATGATGGCGAAGCTTTAAAAGAAGCAGGAATTGTATATGCCACAGAACAAATAATAGATTTATTATCTTGGGGAATTGATGGTATACATCTTTACACAATGAATAGGCCAGAAACCTGCAGAAAGATTATAAACAATATTACTTCTATAAGAGAATCTTTGGAGAGAAAATAAAAAACTGGGCTCTAGCATTATATCTAATGTAAGGGCCCAGTTTTTATATGCATAAAAAGATCCTATTCTTTTTCTATGGTAACAGTTATATTTTTAGCAGCCTGACATCTTTCTAGCAGGGCAGGAGGGATTGAAATTTTCTCTAAGTCCCCATAGTTCATAATTTCTTTAGGTATGGACATTTCCTTTTCACCATCTATATAAATACATATTTTGTGATGTTCATATACAGCATCTACTCTAAAGGATAATTCCACTGAATTATCTATATTACCTTTGCTAATATAGGAAGGCACTACATATCTTATGGATGGTCCCTTTAACACTTGAATTTTCTCCTTACCATCTTCAAAGCCTTTCACATAATCTGCTGCCTTCTTTCCTGCCCTTTCGCTTTCCTTAGTTATATCATCTACATTATCATGGTAATGGACAGCATTACCACAAACAAAGATTCCTTCAATGTTAGTACGCATATTTTCGTCCACTTGGGCACCACCTGTGTCAGGACATATATTTACTCCACATTTCTTAAGCAAGTCATTCTCTGGTGTTAATTTTACAGCTAGAATAATGGTATTACAGCCGATAAATTCCTCTCCCTGGTCTAAAAGATTGCCTTCAGGATCTAAAGGTGCTATAGTTACTCCCTCAACCCTATCATTACCATGTACATATTTTATGTTATATTCCAACTTCAAAGGTATCTGAAAGTCACTGATACACTGTATTACATTCTTTCTACTGCCCTTGCAGTAACTTAAAGGCTCTATAAGGGCATGAACCTTGACTCCTTCCATAATAAATCTTCTAGCCATAATAAGACCTATATCAGTGGAACCATAGATAACTATCTCTTTCCCCGGCATATATCCATCTAAGTTAATAAGTTTTTGAGCAGATCCTGCTGTAAAGATTCCTGCAGGCTGGGCTTCCGACAAATTAACAGTAGTCCTAGGCACTTCCCTACATCCAAGGGCCATAATTATAGCCTTTGCCTTTAACTTTATAATGCCATCTTCCCCATTAACAGCCAGTATTTCCTTATTGTCATTAACCTCTAACACAGTTGTTTTTAATTTATATTCTATTCCAAAATTTTCAATAACAGATATAAACCTTTCAGCATACTCTGGTCCTGTTAAATCTTCTCTAAACCTTTCAAGACCATATCCATTATGTACACTTTGCCTAAGAGTTCCTCCTAAAGAATCTTCTCTTTCTAATATTATTATATTATCTATACCTTCCTCAGCTACAGCAATGGCAGCAGCTAGTCCTGCTGGCCCTCCTCCTATAATTACAATATCATACATCAACATAAAAACCCCTTTAATTATTATTTCCACTATATATATTATATAATTTTTAACCTAAATAGGAAATAATCCTTTATAATTCCCCTCCTGAACAGATCTTATTATATTCATAGCTACTTTTTCTCTTATACTATCATAGATTGCAAAAGTTCGAAGGGCTTCCTCAACTTCACTATAAACCATCCAGTAGCCAGTTTTAATTAGGGGTTCCTTCTCACCACTAATGAAGGCCTTTACATCCTCCAAAGGAATACCAAGCAATACTCCTATTTCATGAGGACATCCATCCCTAACAATTCCTTTAGTAAGGCCCTACTATAAATCATTACAATAATTGAATTTTCCCTTTCTCTTAATGTATCCAGTTAAGATCACTATTGTTTTTAAAACCAGAAAAATAATTTCTTTTTTCATTTCCGCCTATACTATAGAAAAAGACATTCACAAGGAATGCCTTTTTTACTATGGTCTATAGCCAAAAGTTCTTTCTCCATTAGAAAAGGGTGTAGTCATAGGAGAATTATTCAATGCTGTAAAAGTATTTGTATGATAATCATAATTATAAATGCTGTTATCATATATAGACTTATCCTTGTGTTTTTTATCCACATAGTCTACCATATGGTTAGTTGGGATTTCTTCATATTTCGCCATACAAATCACCTCCGTATATTGATACACTTATTATTTCTTAAATAAGCTATCCTATACTTTGGACCTTAAATTTATTGGCAAAAAACAAAAGGCAACTGAAAAATCAGTTGCTGTAAATAAAGGGGATATTATGAAAAAAACTTAGTTAACTCACTGCTCACTATTATAATATCAAACAAATATTAAATAGCTATATATCAAAAATAAACTTTTTGTAAATTAAATTTATTTTTCATGGAAAATAGTTGTTATTTACAAGTTTAATTGTATTTTTGATTATTTCAACTTATCTTCATAGGATTTTATCATTCTTCTTACCATTTCTCCGCCAACAGCTCCACATTCTCTTGCACTTAAGTGACCGTTATATTCAGAAAATGGAACACCCATTTCCTTTGCTACTTCCATTCTAAATTTATAAAGTCCCTGCTTAGATTCCGCTACTAATTTTCTCTTTCCTTTTGATGTCATTTTCCGACTCTCCTCCTTCTGTTTTATAGAGTTCTAAGGAAAAAATCCAATTTCAACAACTAATTTTTATCTCTAATAACAAATTAAGCTTTGAAATTGGATATCTATACTATAATTATTTGTCATTTTAAAATAATTAACCTGTGTTATTACTGCCTCTCTTGTAATATTTGCCCACAAGCTATATATTTTCAAGTTTATTAAGTATTATTTTTATCTTTTCTATTCTTTTTTCTTTTACTTCCAATATTTCAAACACTGTGTCTTTATACTCCACCCTTGTTTCTTCACCATCTTTAGGAATATTGCCTATAAGTCCTATAACAAAACCACCTATAGTATCTGAATGTTCTGATTCAAAATTAGTATGCAAATAATCGTTAAGATCACTTAATGTTATTAAGCCATCGGTAATATAGGTGTTATTATCTATCTTAACAATTTCCGGCTCCCCTTCATCGTATTCATCTAGAATCTTCCCCATTACTTCCTCAATCAAATCTTCTATAGTTACAATACCTTCAAATCCACCATATTCATTTATAAGTATGGCCATATGATTCTTGGAGCTTTGCAGTTCTTTAAAAAGTTCATCTATGCTTTTAGTAGCAGGTACAAAGTATGGTGTCCTTAAAATCTTACGTATATCCACACTTTTAAAATCATACTTGCTGGCCTCTATCATAAAATCCTTCATATATAGTATTCCAATAACATTATCTATTTCTTCCTCGTAAACTGGTACCCTTGAATAACTTTCTTCCATGAGCCTATGCATAATTTCAGTAACAGGGGAATTTATATCAACAGCAAAAACCTCTGTCCTGGGAGTCATAACTTCTTCTGCTACCTTGTTATCAAACTCAAATATACTTTCTATCATTTCCTTTTCTGTTTCATTGATTACACCATGCTCCTGGCCTACTTCTATTAAAGACCGTATTTCCTCCATAGAAACCTTCTCATCTAAACGTTCAGTTTTAATCCCTGAAATTCTTACTAATAAATTAGTTGACCCGGAAAGAAGTCTAATAAATGGCTTTGTCACTTTAGATACTGCCATAAGAGGCCTAACAGAAAACATAGCTATTTTTTCCGCCATCTGAAGAGCTATTCTTTTAGGATAAAGTTCCCCAAAGACCAAGGTAAAATAAGAAAGTATTACAGTTATTACAAACAAGGCAATTTGACTAGAATAAGGAATCCCTATTCTTTCTAAGTAAACTGCAAACTTCCCTGATAGGCCTGTAGCAGCAGAAGCACTGGCAAAAAAACCTGCTAAGGTTATACCTACTTGAATTGTAGCTAAAAACTTACTAGGTTCTTCCGTTAACTTTTCCAGCAAAACAGCCTTTTTATTTCCCTCTTCAGCCCATAGCCTAATCTTATTCTTATTTAAAGATACTATAGCCATTTCTGCTGATGCAAAAAAAGCATTTAATGCGGTTAAGACTACTATTAGTAAGATTTGCATTGTTGTACTTCCGCCTGTATTCATCGACTATTACCTCCATGAAGCCTAATAATATTAGTATCTTTCATAGACGGTAATATATACTTGGAAAGAAGATAGTCCTAGCTCCATTCTTCTGCAACTTTATAACATATGTCATAAGCCCTGGAGCCTTTATTCATTCCCATATTTAATTCCATTTTCTATAGCATATTTTGTTCGGTTAGAATATGTCCAAAAAGGTGTTGACATATCACCATTCATAAAATGAACTCTTAGGTAAGTTAGATATCTTAAGCCAGATTTTTAATTTGATTGAAGGAAAGTTCTGCCTTAATTCCATTATTACTTTCGTCTTTTCTTTGTTTTTGACTCTCTTTCTTGGATTAAGGCTTTTAGCTTTTTTTCATATGCCAGGCTCGCTCTCAAAAATTCATTTTCTTCTCTTAATTCAATTAGTTCTTCTTTTTCACTTTTCGTGAGATTTAAAGTATCTTTTTCCTTTCTGTAAGAGCAATTG
>JAAYTB010000008.1 GCA_012523855.1 Clostridia bacterium | reverse complement strand
TCAATAATCTTTAAAGAATTATGTATTTTTGATATATAAATAGGAAAAAATTAAATAGGTATATATTGTATATGCTAATGCAATATAGTATGATATAATTAATAATGATTATTAATAGAGAATGCGTGAAATATAAACTGGAGGAAAACTATGACTAAGAGACCTGTTGTGTTAATGATATTAGATGGATTTGGGATAACAGATAAAGTTGACGGAAACGCAGTTATGGCAGCTAATAAACCTAATTACGACAAATATATAAAGAAATATCCCTATACTGAACTTAGTGCCAGTGGCCTTGATGTTGGACTGCCTAAAGGGCAGATGGGAAATTCTGAAGTGGGCCATTTAAATATAGGGGCTGGAAGAATTGTATATCAAGAGCTTACACGAATTACTAAGGAAATAGAAGAAGGGGACTTTTTTAATAATGAAGCTTTAAACTATGCTGTGGATATGGCTATAGAAAACAAGTCTTCATTGCATTTATTAGGACTTTTATCCGATGGAGGGGTTCATTCGCATATTGATCATGTAAAAGCTCTTTTTAAGTTGGCCAAGAATAAGGGCTTAACAAAGGTTTACCTCCATGGCTTTATGGATGGTAGAGATACACCACCTACTTCTGGCAAGGACTTTGTTATAGAAATAGAAAATTATTTAAAAGAAATAAACAATGGGCATATTGCTAGTCTATCTGGAAGATACTATGCTATGGATAGAGATAATCGTTGGGAAAGGGTAAAACTAGCCTATGATGCCATTGTCCATGGTGAAGGTGAATATTGCCATAGTGCAGTTAAGGCCATGGAAAAATCCTACGACGATAACAAAACAGATGAGTTTGTTTTACCTGTAGTTATAACAGAAGACGGAAAGCCTAAGGCTACAATTAAAAACAATGATTCTGTAATCTTCTTCAACTTTAGACCTGATAGGGCCAGAGAAATGACTAGAGCATTAATTGATATTGATTTTAAGGGCTTTGAAAGGGAAAGGTTGAATCTAAATTTTGTAACTATGACTCAATACGATAAAACTATAGAGAAGGTGAAGGTAGCATATTTACCACAGTCTTATACAAATACTTTAGGAGAGTACATTAGTAGTTTAGGAAAGAAGCAACTTAGGATGGCAGAAACAGAAAAGTATGCCCATGTTACCTTTTTCTTTAATGGTGGAATAGAGACGCCTAACCCTGGGGAAGATAGGGTAATGATACCATCACCCAAGGTAGCCGCTTACGATTTAAAACCGGAAATGAGTGCCTATGACCTTACAGAGGAGCTTATAAAAAGGATAGAAGAAGATATCTATGATTTGATTATTGTAAATTATGCAAATGCCGATATGGTTGGCCACACCGGAGTTTTTGATGCAGCAGTTAAGGCTGTAGAAACTGTGGATTATTGTATGGGCAAGGTAGTAGATAAGATTCTTGAAAAAGCTGGTTCTGTATTTGTTACTGCTGACCATGGCAATGCTGAACAAATGATTGATTATTCTTCAGGAAAGCCTATGACAGCCCACACCTCAGATCCAGTACCTTTTATACACATTTCAGAACAGGTCAAGGCCTTAAAATCCGGAGGAAGATTAAGTGATATTGCTCCTACTTTATTAGAAGAAATG
>JAAYTB010000061.1 GCA_012523855.1 Clostridia bacterium | reverse complement strand
TTTCACTCCTCTCGGATGATTTTTGTTTACACTTAATTAATTCGACAAATTGGGGTGAAACCCTTTTTGTTTTTGGATAAAATTAAGTAAAATCAATATTTTAGAATTATGCAATTTCCTCAATTATATAGAGATTACAATTTTTGAGGTGGTATAGTGAAGAACATAACTTTATTAGGAGCAACTGGTTCCATAGGGGATCAAACTCTAGATGTTTTAAGAAATGAGAATGAAAAATTTAAGCTTAGTGCAATTTCAGCCTATAAAAACTATGAAAAAATGGCTTTAATAATAGAAGAATTTCAACCTAAATATGCGGTATTAATGGAGGAAGGAGCCTACAATATACTAAAAGATTATTGTGAAACTAACAATAAAAACACACAGGTACTTTTCGGTATGAATGGCTTAATGGAGATTGCAGCAATTCCCGAAGTTGATATTGTTGTAACGGCTTTAGTTGGTATGGTAGGTGTTCAACCTACTTTGAAGGCTATTGAAAGTGGAAAAGATATAGCTTTAGCTAATAAAGAAACTTTAGTAGCCGCAGGACAAATTGTTATGGAAAAAGCAAGAGCTCATAAAGTGAATATTTTTCCAGTAGACTCTGAGCATAGTGCTATATTTCAATGTTTACAAGGCAACTCTGTTGACAGTATTAATAAAATAATACTAACTGCATCTGGTGGACCCTTTCGTGGTAAGAAATTTGAGGAGTTGAAATTTGTTAAAAAGGAAGTTGCTTTAAAACATCCTAATTGGAGTATGGGTAGCAAAATAACAATAGATTCAGCTACTCTTATGAATAAGGGTTTGGAAATAATAGAAGCCCATTGGCTATTTAATCAACCTTATGAAAAAATAGTAGCTATGGTTCATCCTGAAAGTATTATTCATTCTGCAATAGAATATACAGATGGCAGTGTTATCGCCCAATTAGGAAATGCTGATATGAGGCTTCCCATACAATATGCCTTGAATTACCCTAACAGAGGTGACATGCTAGTAGAGCCATTAGACTTAATCAAGGTAGCTAAGTTAACTTTTGAGCTACCAGATTACGATAACTTCCCTTGCCTTAAACTTGCTATTGAGGCTGGAAAATGTGGCGGATTGATGCCGACTATTTTAAATAGTGCAAATGAATATGCTGTGGACTTATACTTAAAAGATAAAATTAATTTTGGCCAAATTTATAGTATAATTAGTGAATGTATGGATAAGTTTGATTATTCCAGAGAATGTACTCTAGAAAATATACTTTTGACGCAGAAGATGGTTTCAGAGTACATTATTAGTAAATACTTATAGGAGGTATGGAAGTGACTATTGTATATATATTAATGGGTGTCTTAGCTTTTAGTTTTTTAGTAATTGCTCACGAATTTGGACATTTTATTGTAGCAAAATTAAATGATGTAAAGGTGGAGGAATTCTCTTTAGGAATGGGCCCTAAGATTATTGGAATAAAAGGCAGGGAAACAGAGTATCTAATTAAAGCTCTTCCTATAGGTGGGTATGTTAAAATGCTTGGAGAAGAGGATAAGACCGATGATCCTAGAGCCTTTTCCAACAAATCTCCATTAAGAAAATTAAGTATAGTTTCTGCAGGGCCAATAATGAACATTATAGTAGCTATCATATTACTTGCTATAATTGGCTATAATACAGGAGTAATAACCACACAGGTAAATTCAGTAATAGATAATTCACCTGCTAAAAGTGCAGGTGTTTTGGCTAATGATACTATCAAGGAGATTGATGGTAAGAAAATAACTACCTGGGAGGAACTATCAAATACCATTAGCACTAGTAAAGATAAGGAGTTAATTATTACTATTGAAAGGGATACTAAATCCATTACTATAGCAGTAAAACCAGAATACAATGAAGAGAGTAAAAGCTATATAATAGGAATAGAACCTAAGGTAGTTCGACCTTCACTGGGTCAAAGTATATCCTATGGATTCAAACAATTAATAGGTATGACAAAATTAACCTTTTCTGCTTTTGGAACTATATTTAAAGGTCAGGCAAAAATGGATGACTTTGGCGGACCTATTACCATATTTAGAATATCTACAGAAGCTGCTAAATTAGGTTTTTTAAACTTGTTATATTTTGTAGCTATTATTAGCATACAACTTGCTATTTTTAATATAATTCCTTTTCCAGCCCTAGATGGTGGTTGGATATTATTGTTTCTTTTCGAAATAATAACAAGAAAGAAAATCAATGATAAGGTAGTGGGGATTGCCAATTACGTGGGTTTTTCAATATTAATGTTATTAATGATAGCAGTGCTCTTAAAAGATATATTCTTCCCCATTAAGTTTTAGAGGATGTGATTTACATGGAAAGACGACTAACAAGAAAAATAAAGGTTGGTAATATTTTTATAGGGGAAGACTCTCCTATAACTGTTCAGTCAATGACCAACACTGATACAAGAAATGTAGAAGCTACTGTTGAACAGATAAAAAGATTACAAATCGCTGGTTGCGATATAATTAGATGTGCTGTACCTGATATGGAGGCCAGTGATGCCATAAAAAGAATTTCGCAACAGATTAGCATACCATTAGTAGCAGATATTCATTTTGATTATAGATTGGCTATTAACTCTATTAAAAATGGAGTTTCTGCTCTGAGGATCAATCCAGGCAACATAGGTAGTATGGAAAGAGTAAAAATGGTGGCAGAACATGCTTTAGAAAATGGAATTCCAATACGAATAGGTGTTAATAGTGGATCTTTAGAAAAAGAACTTCTAAGCAAGTATGGACGTGTATGTCCTGAAGCTTTAGTCGAAAGTGCTTTGAGACATGTGGAAATATTAGAAAAGATAAATTTTAATGATATAGTTATTTCTATAAAGTCTTCAGATGTTTTACAAATGATTGAAAGTTATAGGCTGATTTCTAAAGAGGTTGATTATCCTCTACATATAGGAGTAACAGAATCAGGGACCACCTGGAGGGGAACTATAAAGTCTAGTGTTGGCATTGGAACACTTCTTGCAGAAGGAATTGGCGATACAATTCGAGTATCTTTAACAGATGATCCAGTAGAGGAAATTAAGGTAGGTAGAGAAATTTTAAAATCTTTAGGTATAATTAAGCAAGGAATTACATTTGTCTCCTGCCCTACCTGTGGCCGTACTCAAATTAACCTAATTAAGTTAGCTCAAAATATTGAGGAAAAACTAAATCATTTAGAAAAAGATATAAAAGTTGCTGTTATGGGATGTGTAGTAAATGGACCAGGAGAAGCTAGGGAAGCAGATATAGGTATTGCTGGAGGGAATGGTGAAGGACTAATTTTTAAAAAAGGTGAAATTATCAGAAAGGTTAAAGAAGAGCAACTTGTGGAAGCATTAATGGAAGAGATTGAAAAGATGTAGAAGCTTGCTAACTTTAATTTTTCCTTGTAATATTTTACTGTCTATGTTACAATAACACTGATGAATTGCTATATTTTCAGCGAAAGGAGTGGGATGTTTAATAAAACCCGCTCTTTCTATTTGTTCTAATGCGCAACGATTGTTGCGTTTTTCATTAGCTGGCTAATATAAACTGCCATATAGAACAGAATATAAATAGGATTCATTATGAGGAGGGGATATTTTGAAAAAACAAGTGTTACTAGAAAAGTTAAATAAACTAATAGAACCTATAGTTGAAGGCTTAGGATATGAATTGTATCATATTGAGTATAAAAAAGAAGAGGGAGAATATTATCTAAGAGTTTATATAGACAAGGAAGCTGGTAGTATTAACTTATCTGATTGTGAAAAGGTTAGCAGGCCAATTAGCGACATGCTAGATGTTGAAGATCCTATACCAGATAGTTATTATTTAGAAGTATCTTCACCAGGTGTGTTTAGATTCCTATTTAATGATAAACATTTAGAAAAACATATTGGTTACACTGTAAAAGTTTTATTTAATGGTGTATTAAATGGTGCAAAATCTTTAATAGGCAAATTATCTGCTTATGACAATGATTATATTTCTATAGATAAAGAAGATGAGGCAATAAAAGTTCCAAGGGAAAAGATAAAGTCAATAAATCTTGAGGGGAGTTTGAAGGAGGGGTATACAAATGAATGAGGAGTTTATTGGGGCTTTAAGGGAGATAGTTAAGGAGAAGGGGATTAGTGAAGAGCTTTTGTTTACAACAATTGAGGATGCCTTGGTAGCTGCCTACAAGAAGAATTATGCAACTACAGGGAATGCTGCTCAGAATGTTAGAGTAAGTATGAACAGAGAAACAGGAGAAATTCACGTTTATTCCCAGAAGAAAGTGGCTATGGATGTGCAAGATGAGATTAATGAGATCTCATTAGAGGAAGCTAAAAGTATAAGTCCAAGATACCAACTAGATGATATTGTTGAGCTAGAAGTTACACCACGCTCCTTTGGTAGAGTAGCAGCACAATCAGCTAAACAAGTAGTAGTACAAAGAATTAAAGAAGCTGAGAGAAATATAATTTATAATGAGTTTGTTGAGAAAGAATATGATATAATTACTGGAATAATAATTAGAAAAGATAAAGGAAATGTTTTTGTTGATTTAGGGAAGATTGAGGCTGTTTTAGGACCTAATGAACAAATGCCAGGAGAAGAGTATAACTTTAATGAACGATTAAAATTATACATCGTTGAAGTGAAGAATACAACTAAGGGTGCACAGGTTATTGTATCAAGAACACACCCAGGTCTAGTAAGACGTCTTTTCGAATTAGAAGTTCCAGAGATATACGAAGGAGTAGTGGAAATTAAAAGTATCGCTAGAGAAGCTGGTTCAAGAACTAAGATAGCTGTAAGTTCCAATGATGAGAATGTTGATCCTATGGGAGCTTGTGTTGGACCACGAGGTGTTAGGGTACAAAATATCGTGGATGAATTAAAAAACGAAAAAATTGATATTATTAAGTGGGATAAGTTGCCAGAGGTTTATATAGCAAATGCCTTAAGTCCAGCTAAAGTTTTAGATGTATCAATAGACGAGGACCTTAAATCTGCACAAATTATAGTTGATGATTCACAGCTGTCTTTAGCAATAGGAAAAGAAGGTCAGAATGTTAGATTAGCAGCCAAACTAACTGGCTGGAAAATTGACATTAAGAGTAAATCTCAAGCAGAAAATATAGAATAAGTTAGGAGGTGTCTGGTTTGAAAGTAAGAAAGATACCTTTGAGGATGTGTACCGGATGTACGGAAATGAAACCTAAAAAAGAATTAGTAAGAGTAGTGAAAAATAAAGAAGGTGTCGTTTCCATGGACTTAACAGGCAAAAAACCTGGAAGAGGAGCATATGTTTGCAGGAGTACTGCTTGTTTAGAAAAAGCCTTTAAATCAAAAAGACTTGAAAGAAACCTAGAAACTAAAATATCAGACGAACTTTATGAAAAATTAAAGGGAGAAGTTACTAATGAATGATAGTTTTCTT
>JAAYTB010000060.1 GCA_012523855.1 Clostridia bacterium | reverse complement strand
TTGGTTAAACTTAGGAGGACAAAATGGAAGAAAAAAGTAGGAATATTTTATTATCCGAAGATAAAATTAAGGCTAGAATAAAGGAATTAGGTGCAGGCATAGAAGAGTACTACAGAGACAAAAAACTCTATGTTTTATCTCTATTAAGAGGAAGTTTTATTTTTACTGCAGACTTAGTAAGAGCCATAGATCTTCCTGTAAAGATTGGTTTCATGACTACTACTAGCTACGGTAACAATGAAGAAAGCTCTGGAAAAGTTACAATTGTTAACGATCTGCCAGACGATATAAGAGGCTATGATGTCTTAGTAGTAGATGATATAATTGATACTGGAATAACCATGAAATACATATTGGAATATGTCCAATCTAAAGGTGCAGCTTCAGTAAAATCTTGTTCTCTTCTTGATAAACCGGAAAGAAGGGCTGTGGAAGTAACCCCAGACTTTTGTGGTTTTACTATACCAGATGTGTTTGTGGTTGGCTATGGACTAAATTACGGTGACTATTATAGAAATGTTCCTTATGTTTTCAATTGGGAGGAAAAATAAATTTAAACAGTTTATAAATGATATTAAAAGAAATTCAGTGCTGACACTGAATTTCTTTTATTTTTTAACTTTATTTATTTGGTATAGAAAAACCTGCACTACTCATATCTAGATTTATAGCATTATCAGGGATTTTTCCTACAATAATTGTTTCACATATAGGAACTTGATGGATAATTTCTATCTCATTATTGTTTGAAGGTAATATAATTCGAATTTTAGTTTTTACTTCTACAAATATTCTGTGTCTGGTTTGATTGATACCAGCACCTTCAAAGTTAGAAACATATTTTGTTTCTATATAGCCAATAGGCTGCATTTTTACCGTAATATTAGGGCCAAAGCCAGACAAGATATTATTCTTCGCTACATAACTAAGAGGTAGCTCCAAGCCTACTTGACCAATTTTTTTCAGTTCATTTTGAGAGCTTAAGGCCACATCACAAGCAATTCGGTTTAATTTCATAGTATCTGCTTTTAGCATTACAATATTTCCCTCACTGTCTTTTTCTACTTTAATTATTTCTTCATAATTAAAGTCCTCACCGAATTCTTTTATAATACAATTATTAATGGTCACTGCAGCCTTTGATCTCATTTCCCCATCTGCCACAGCTAATAATGTAGGCATAATACTCCTATCAAATACGAAAAGAGAGATATTTATTAATACTAATAAAATAATTAAAAAAACGGCAAGCCTCTGCTTAAACTTCAAACCCATGCCTCCTTGATAGTTGTTAATTATTGTAATTTTACCTTCTTTGTTTTATAATATTAATATAGATTTAATTTCAAAGCTAAACTTGGATATATAATAATATATTCAAATACTTTTAATAAAAACTTTCGTATTTTAAATAGACACACTAATTTATATGCAACAAATTATTAATGAATACTTAAAGTCATATATATCCAAATTCATTTTTTTGCTCATGTGTGTTATAATACTTTAGAATTGGCAAGAATAAAGCTATGTTATTTTTTAGGAGGAACTATGAAAACTAAGAAAACTAAGAAAAAAAAGCAGAGTAAGCTTAGAAAATTCATCAAATATTTTTTTATAACCTGTTTAATTTTAGGTCTAGTAGGGTCTGTAGCCCTAGGTGGTGTAATATTAGCCATGATAAAGACTACGCCAGAATTAAACCTAAATAGTGTGCTAGTTTTAGATGAGCCTTCTGTCCTTTATGACAGCGAGGGACAACTTATGGATGAAGCTCCCACCCTATTAAAACGTGAAACTGTTTCAATTAAGGACATACCAGATGATTTAAAATATGCCTTCATTAGCATAGAAGATGAACGTTTTTTAACTCATAATGGTATAGATTATAAAAGACTTGTTGGTATAGTTTATACAAATGTTAAGAAAATCTTTTCTAACGAAGAAGGTTTACACGGTGCCTCTACCATTACTCAGCAGCTAATTAAAAACACGGTGTTAACTAATGAGGTAAGTGTAAAACGTAAAGTGCAGGAAATGTATTTAGCAACTCAGTTAGAAAAAGCTTTAAGCAAGGATGAAATATTAGAAGCTTATCTAAACACAATTAACCTAGGCGGTAATGTTCACGGTGTACAAAAAGCTGCAGAAAGGTATTTTAACAAAAATGATTTAAATGATTTAACTCTTATTGAATGTGCATATTTAGCAGGTGTAACTCAGCACCCTTATAAATACTCTGTATTTATTGATTATGCAAAAGAAAACCCTGATGTATATATTAGAAGAACAAAAAACGTAATAGGCAAAATGAAGGAAAACAACCATATTACTGAAGCTGAATATACTCAAGCTATTAAGGACTTAGATGACGGTAAACTACAAGAATCCTTTAAATTAAATCAATCTACCAATGTTTCCAACAAGCTCAATTATGAATGGTTCTCTAGACCAACTATGGAACAGGTAAAGAAAGATTTAATGAAAGCTTACAATTATACTTCTGAAGATGTTGAAAGATTACTTATGTATGGTGGACTTCAAATTTACACAACAATGGATAGAAACTTACAAAGTGAAGCTCAGAAAATAATTAATGACTCTAAGTACTTTGGTTCAAAGCAATCTGGAGATATTAACGATCCTAATGCAGTAGTGCAACCGCAGGCCTCTGCTGTAGTAATGGATTATCGAACAGGAGAAGTAAAAACTATTATAGGTGGTCGTGGTAATCAGCCTGCTAATTCATACAATAGAGCTACTTCAAGTTCTTTTAGACGTGCTGTAGGTTCCACAATAAAACCACTAACAGTATACTCTCCAGCTATCGACACAAAACAACTTACTGCTGGAAGTGTAATAGAAGACTCTCCACTATCTAAAGAATTACAGAAAAAATACAATAATTATAACCCTCAAAACGTTGTCAAAGGCCAATATAGAGGTTATGTTACATTAAAAGAAGCGCTAACAAGATCTATAAACTTGGTAGCGGTAAAAGTTGAGGATCAGATAGGCTTAAAAACCGGCATAGAATATGGTGAAAAATTTGGTCTAACTTTATCTGATAGGGATAAATCAAGTATATCTGCCCTATCACTTGGGCAAATTGATGGTGCCACTACACTGCAAATGTCAGCAGCCTATGGTACCTTTGGAAATAACGGTATACTAACATCACCAATACTCTACACCAAGGTAGTAGATAAAACAGGAAGAGTCTTATTAGAGAACAAAGCAGCTACAAAAAAGGTCTTATCACCTCAAAGTGCATACGTAATGTACGAATTGCTTAAAGGACCGGTTTATGAAACAGGTGGTACTGCAGGAAGAGCTAGAGCTGCTATGGGAAAGATGCCTATTGCAGGTAAGACTGGTTCCTCATCAGACTTTAAAGATCTTTGGTTCTGTGGATTAACACCTTATTACAGTGGTTCTGTTTGGATAGGCGATGATAAACAAGCGTCTTTAAGTGGTACTGGGGTAGGTAGTGGTACTGCAGCACAAATACTCAGTGAGATTATGGCCGTGGCCCACAAGAATTTGGAGGTAAAGGACATTCCTCAGCCTCAAGGTATAGTTAAGGCAACTGTTTGTAAGGATTCTGGCTTATTACCTTCAGAGTTATGTACAAGAGACCCAAGAGGAAGTCGCTTACTAACTACTTATTTTATTGAAGGAACTGTTCCTACAAAAATGTGCGATATTCATGTAGAAGCTAGCATAAATAAGGCCAATAACAAATTAGCCACAGCAAATACTCCTGCACATTTAATAGTAAATAAAATTTTTATTAAGCGAAATTATAAGCCTAGTGTAAAATTACTAGATGCAGCTTATGTTCTTCCTACTGAATATGACGATACTCATTCGGTACCTTCTGTAGATCCAATTACGCCAGGTGATAATGATGATAGGGACAATAAGACAGATCCTATAGTTGATCCTAATGATATCTTGCCTGACAATGAAAATGATAATGACAACAATAATAGTAATGAAAATGACAATGAAGACCATAACAATAATAATGATACTAACGAAAATAGAGATAAAAATTCCAATGAAATAGAACCATAGACTTTGATAAAGGTGCATTTAATAACTGATTAAAAATATTTCAAGGGCGAAGCTAACATTAGCTTCGCCCTTGAAATTAATAAAGAATAAATGCAAGTACAAATTAAAATGTATTGCTTTTATCCTTCAAGTTTTTCTTTCATTTGCTTTAAGACCTTTTTTTCAATACGAGATACTTGCACTTGGCTTATTCCCAGCATTTTTGCAACCTGTATTTGTGTTTTATCTTTAAAATATCTCAACATTATTATTTGCCTAGCTTTCATATCAAGAGTTCCTATAGCTTCCTTCAAGGCCAACCTATCTATTACTTCTTTATCCTCCTGGCTCTTCTCACTTAGTTTATCTATTAATAGCACAGGTGAACCATCATCCTGATGAATGGTATCATATAAATAATGCATACCAAGCAATGATTCTGTAGCCATCAAAACATCTTCTTTTTTTACTCCAGAAAACTCTGATAACTCTTCAATTGTAGGGGTTCTATTCAATTCTTTTGTTAACTTCTCCTTGTCATAATGTAACTTACGAGCTAAGTTCTTAACATTTCTGCTAACTTTTATGATACCATCATCTCGAAAAAACCTCTTTATTTCACCTATTATCATTGGTACTGCATAAGTAGAAAACTTTACATTATAAGATGGATCAAAATTATTTACTGCTTTTACTAAGCCAATAGAACCTATCTGAAAAATATCCTCATATTCATATCCCCGATTTAAAAACTTTTTACTTACGGAAGATACTAAAGGTAAATTCATTTCTATGACCTTATTTAAAGCCTCCTTATTTCCACCTCTTGCAAGTTGTATAAGTTCTAAATTATCATCGTAGTTATAGCTCTCCTTCTTTACAACTTCTCCTTCCATACTACTCCACCTAACTTAAAGATTTAAATATCTTTTTCATTGTAATTTTTGTTCCCTTGCCTGGGTTGGAATAGACCTCTAAGTTATCCATAAAGGTTTCCATAACTGTAAATCCCATTCCTGATCTCTCTAAATCCGGCCTTGAGGTATATAAAGGTTGCATAGCCTCTTCTACATTATCAATGCCTCTACCCTCATCGCTGACAATAATAGTCACCCCATCTCCTTTTATTGAAGCCTCAATGATAACTGTCCCTTCCTTATTTTCATAGCCATGAATAATAGAATTAGTTACTGCTTCAGATACAGCAGTTTTTATGTCTGTAAGCTCTTCTATTGTTGGATCAAGCTGCGATACAAAGGCAGCTACCGCCACTCTAGCGAAGCTCTCATTTTCTGACTTACTCTCAAATTCAATCTTTATCCTGTTTTCGTACATAACAATCCCCCCACCTTAGAACTTATTAACAGCTTCATCCACACTATCAAATATTTTAATTATTTTGAACATACCTGATAATTCAAATACTCTTTTAATTGAATCTCTAACGTCTGTTACACAGACAGAGCCATTATTGGCAGATAACTTTTTATATCTACCGATGACTACACCGATACCTGAACTATCCATAAAGGTTACACCGGAAAAATCCATTATTAGCTTAGTGATTTTTTCCCGTTCAAGTCTGTCATCTATTTTGTTTCGAACCTCTGCCGCACTGTGATGGTCCAATTCTCCTACCAGTTGAACAATTAATTTATTATTCTTATTGTCAAATTTAATATACATAATTTCCGCTCCTTAAGAGCAGTTTCCCCCCTTTGTTCTGTAATTTTGCAAGCGACTCCTCCCATTGAGTCAATATATTTGCCGCACCACTTACCATTATATGTCAAGTTGTACACATATAGTATTCTACTTCCTAAGAAAAATCCCTTCTATATTTTGGAAATATTTGCGTACATTTTATTATTATACCCTTATTTGTTACTTTTTAAACATTTAAAAGTAATTTTCTATATAGCTTATTTCTTTTTTACTAAACTGAAAGTAGTCAAATAAGTTCATATCAATGGTTATATCTTCAATTGGAATATATAGCCTATTTAAATTATTTGGATAATATTCATATAGTTTACCGCCCAATTTTTTTGCAAAGGTCTTAAAGTAAAACTCATAAATTTTACTATTAAGTAGTGTTTTCAAGAATTCATAACTTATAACTTCATTCTCTTTCAAAACCAATGAGTAAACATCAGCACTAAAATAATTTCCCTTATCCAGCACAAACCTACTATCAGCACTCTTATAGGGAAATATAATTTTTTCCCTTTCAAATATATCCCTATCTCTCCCCCATTGAAGCTCATACCATTTTCTTCTTCCCTGCCTACATTCCCGTCTATTCATCAACCTATCTTTATAATTTGCTATAAATCTAAGGGCGTGAGGATGACTTTCTTCATTTTCTATAAAATTAGAATATATAATGTACTTATCCGCCTTTATTTCTTTATCTATAGAAATAGAACTGCTTTTTATCCAAGGTCTTAACAAATCCCTCTCTATTTTGTGTTCAACAGCAAGGGCTTCCGTTACTATAAAAGCCTTATCACAGCCTGTAATAATTCCCTGATAACTGTTACATATTTCTCCCAAAGTTTTCTTGCACTTTTTCTCAATTTTTTTTATAATAGCCAAAGTCATCTGATTCTGTAGTTTCCAAGGGCTTGTATTTAAACTTTTTGCAGCCACTATAAATGTGTTAAAATTGGATTCATGGAAACTATAATTACCTTTGGTAACCTTATTAGGCTTGCTAACAATAATATCCTTTGAAAGGTCACTGCCTAAAAAAATTATGGCCGGGTCTATACCTGTATTTTTGAAAGGCCTAATCCCATAAAAGTCCGTGATTTTATGTATATTGCTCTCACTTAACAGATAGGCTCTTAGTTTTGAACCACTAAGAGCTTCCATAAAGTACCTGGAGCTAATTAAGGTTATTTTATAATTGTCATAAACAGTTTGAAAAGATTTCTTAAAAAAACAGTAAGAAAGATCTCCCTTATCATTTAATATGTCTTTATATAGTTCTCTAATTTTTATTCCATATTCCTTATCTAAAAACTTAGTGCCTACATAGGGAGGATTACCAATAATAATATGAAACTTATCCCTTATTTCATCGGTTAAAAAGTCTTTATTAATAAGATTTTTCGCATTTAAGTATTCTGCTCTTTCATACAATTCAATAGCCAATATTTTCAGTGCAGTAGCATCTATATCTATACCATACAGATTGTAGTCCAATATATGTTTGTTCAGATTATTAAGATTTAAGTTTAAATTATGTCTTTTATTAATTTCTTCTAAGTTCTTTGTATATATTTCCCTAAGTTTATCAAATAGCAAAAGAAGTATATTACCGCAACCGCAGCTGGGATCCAAGATCTTAATAAAAGGATTTTTTACTACATCGTCCTTAATAGTATTGTTAATCATGTAGATAACGATTTCCTTAGGTGTATATACCACACCTTTTTTTCCATCTGCAATTTTTTCAGCATAATAATCTCCAAAAGAATCTTCTTCTTTCATAGCCAAGAAAAATTTACATCTTTTAATAATATTCTTTTTACATATACTATCCTTAGAACTTAAAATTTCTTCATACAAGTTATCTATATTTTCGTAAAAATTCAACTTTATCCTCCCCAAATGCGTTAATTATATACTGTCATTTAATTCATAATTATAACACAGAAAAGGAAGTGCTTAAATGAAGAAATACCTATTAACAAATTTGCTAAGCATTTTTTTAGTTGTTTCCACAAGCTTTTCAAAGCCCTATGTCTTAGCTCTAGCCCAATACAAAAATATTAATGAAGATAAATCTAACATAGAGGATGACTTAGAACCTATTTTTATAAATGATGAACTAGAAGAATCCAAGCAATGTGA
Organism: Clostridia bacterium; assembly: GCA_012523855.1. Lineage (GTDB taxonomy): Bacteria > Bacillota > Clostridia > Clostridiales > Clostridiaceae > Clostridium_AU. The sequence goes on along the minus strand of JAAYTB010000060.1, from coordinate 2,201 downwards.
AGAAGAAGATAAAAGTATAATTAAGAAAAAACTCTTCATAAACTTTAATAATAAACGTCATAGCACAAAAGAACATTCCTGGTTCTTCAAGCCCAATAATAAAGGTCTTCCACCAGAAGAACCTGAAGAAGTAATTGAACTACTTAAAAATAACGAAGGTTACTACCTAGGAAATACAAAGGAAAAAGAGCTCTACCTAACCTTTGACGAAGGTTATGAGAATGGCTATACTAACGATATTTTAGACATTCTGAAGAAACATGATATTAAAGCGGCATTTTTCGTAGTAGAGCCTTATTTAAAAAGCAATCCAGACATAATAAAACGTATGGCAGATGAAGGACACTTAGTTTGTAACCACTCAGCTCATCACCCTTCTATGGCAAAAATAACAGATTTTGAAAAATTTAAGAAAGAACTTGGTGAGGTAGAAGATTTGTATAAGGAAATTACAGGAAGAGATATGCCTAAATACTTCCGTCCACCTATGGGTAGATATAGCGAACTTTCTTTACACTATACAAAAGAACTGGGCTATAAGTCTATATTTTGGAGTTTAGCCTACTACGACTGGGATCCGAAAAAACAGCCCAACCCAGAAGAATCAAAGAAGAAACTACTACAAAGATCTCACAATGGTGCAATTATTTTACTTCATGCCGTATCAAAAACAAATAAGAACATATTAGATGATTTATTAACAGCTTGGAAAGAAGAAGGCTATAGCTTTAAAACTTTAGATCAACTTTCTATGAACTATGAATAATGGACCATAAGAGCTAATACTTAAATGATAGTAGTTTAATAACAAAGGCTTTTTCCCAGTTTAGCTGGGAAAAAGCCTTTGTTATATTTGCAATTTTCAACTTTTTTGTCTCTTACAGTTTATCATATACTATTGTCATAATTTCATTTTTTATATTTTCTGCCTTTGCTAATAAAGCTTTGGACTCCTGCTCCACAATTTCCTTGTTAGCATCCTTAAGGGACTTTAAATTTATCATTACATTTAGATAAGAGCTCTCCACAGAAGCTTTAGCTAATATGGCTGAAACTCCGGCATCAGATATAACATTTGGATTACCAAATCTAGCTGCATTAAGAATATGTTCCATAAATTGAACAGTTTCCTTCATTAAGGTAAAAGGCACCATCATAGCATTGTTAAGCCCCTCTAAAATTCTTTTTCTTCTTTCTTCCTTATCTTCTTCAGTTTCCTTAGGAAGTTTATAGCTTTCCATTAGGGCTAAAAAAGCTTCACCGTCTTTATTTATAAATTGTTGAAACTCTTTTAACTTTAAGGTAGCACAGTCTAAAGAATTCTGAACCTTATCCTGTTCTTCCTTATTTAAATTATCATATGATTTTTTGCCGATGGTAAGATTAAACACCATTGAACTCAAAGCTACTGACAATGCAGATGTTAGTGCAGCGGCACCACCTCCTCCTGGTACTGGACTATTAGATGCCAATTTGCCTAAAAAGTCATTCATTTGATCATTTTCAAACTTCATTCTTCTTCCTCCATAAAATTTCATTAATTCATATGTAATTTACTTTATTTTTAACAGTTCTTTAAAGTCTCTAAACTTTAGGCCATATAAAGAAGCGAAATATGTTGGTACTCCCAATAAAAAACTAGTTAGTATTAGCCATAATGAAGAGCTTACATATGCCATTATTATGTAAATCAGTGTTGTCATAATTATAGTTGCTGTTATAATCTTACAAACATTAATAAGGAGCCTTTTTTCTAAAAATAATTTTGTTTCTTTCTTTAATTGATAATAAAAAATTAAACAAGATATAGTTACCGCTAAAGAGTTTCCCAAAGCCAATCCCGGAGCCCCTAATACTTGTAAAAATAACGGAGCAAAAAGGAAGTTTAAGCCAATACATATTATAGAGTTAATAGCTGCAGTTTTAGCCTTATTAATGGAGAAAAAAGCTCTACTTATGAGGTCCCTAATACCATAGAAAATTATAGTTGGCATATAATACTTTAACACGGCGGCAGTTTGTAAAACTTCTGAATAACCAAAATTTCCCCTCATTAGATATACAGCTATAACGGATTCACCTAGTAAAAGTAAAGCTGCGGCGGCCGGTATTGTTAATAACAATATTAAAATAATCCCTTTAGCTACTTCCTTATTAAATCCATCGTAAGTATCCTTATTAAGAAGTTTACCCAATTTAGG
>JAAYTB010000059.1 GCA_012523855.1 Clostridia bacterium | reverse complement strand
TTATTTGCAATTTATTGATAAGTTATGATGGAATAAATATTTATTCTAAACTTTTTGGAAAATTGTTATGCAAACCATTGAGGTTATCCAAACAAAGTAGCCTTACTATAATAATAAGCGCCCTTTGCGGATACCCTCTGGGAGCAAAATATGCCTGTGACACCTACGAAAAAGGTTTAATTTCCAAGGAGGAATGTGAAAGATTATTAAACATAGCCTCCAATACTAGCCCTTTGTTTATTGTGGGATCTGTATCTACTGCTATGATTGGTATGCCTAAACTGGGATACTTGCTTCTAATTTCTAATTATATATCCTGCATTATGATGTCTCTTGTACTGAAACCAGTGCACTTTTATAGATCTGCTTTTTTCAGAAATGAAAAAAATTCACAAGAAGTGGTTAACTTTGGAGGCAAGTTGAAGAATAGTATAGAAAACGCTTTGCGAACCGCTATTTCTATAGGTGGTTATATTATTTTTTTTGCTGTACTTCTAGATATCATTAGTTACAATAAATATTTTGATCTTGTTCTAAGTTACATTAGCCATGATACCTTATTAAAAGATATAGTTAAATTTTTCATGTTAGGAATCATTGAATTAACCAAGGGTTGTCAGCTAATATCCACCTTGAATATTTCTATTACTGTAAAAGCCGTATTAATCAGCTTTTTATCTGGCTTTAGCGGTTTGTCAATAATATCACAAGTTTATTCCTTTACATATAGATTTCCTGAGTTTTCAATAAAAACTTACATAAAAAGAAAAGCAGTACAAGGAGTATTTAGTTCCTTAATTACTGCTGTTCTAATGATTCCTTTTAGCAAGGTTGCAACCAATACCTTTAGTGGCAATATAACAGGACCGTCTTTCAGTGAGATTTATATTGTTTTCATACTTTTATTGATACTACCTATATGTATAAACAGCATAAAAAAACTACTTCATATTTCTTAGTTCTTTCACATTTTCACGAATATCATTAGAAGTGCTACTGATTTCTCCGACTACATTCTGAATAAATTGATCCACATCAACTTTAAGAGCCTGTACCATTTGTTGGACTTTAAGCTCTAGTTCCTTATCCAGCTGGCACAGTATCTCATCAGCATAATCCCTAGCGCCCAAGCGTATAGTCTTAGCATCTCTTTGTGCTAAGGATATCAACTCTTGGGCTTTTGCCGTTGCTTCTTTAGTTATATCATGATTTTCAACTTGTTTTTTCATCATTTCCATTGTTTCTTTTTTTATTGCATCATATTCCTTATTTGCCTCATTTAAAATTCTTTCCTTCTCACTTAAAACCCACTGAGCTTTCTTAAATTCATCTGGCAAATAGTTAACAATCTGATCAATTATATCTAAAACCTCATTCTTGTCTATAAAAACTTTACCGGTTATCGGCATCTTAGGCGCGTTTTCAATTATTTCTTGTAAATATTCCAACAATTGAATTACATCCATTTTTACTCCCCCTACTTTACCCTTAATTTATTTATTACATCATTAATGATTATATCTGGAACAAGATCTTTGATACACCCTCCAAAGGATGCCACCTGTTTTACGGAGGATGAACTTAAGTAGGAATATTGTGCGCTAGTCATCATAAATAAAGTTTCAATAGATGAATCTAGTTTATTATTCATTAAGGCCATTTGGAATTCATATTCGAAATCTGACACAGCCCTTAAGCCTTTTATAATAACTTTTGCCTCCCTTTGTTTCATAAAGTTTGTAAGTAATCCACTAAAACTTTCAACTGTTACATTTTTATATGGTTTAACAACCTTCTTTATCAACTCTACCCTCTCATCAATAGAAAACAAACCCTTCTTATCAGGATTTATTAGCACTGCTACGATTAATTCATCAAATACATTAGCAGCCCTTCTTATTATATCCTCATGGCCATTGGTAATAGGATCAAAACTTCCCGGATATACAGCAATTTTCATTTTGTCCTCCTAATTTTATTATCTTTAATATGTTCTAGTAGTATGTTCGTATAAGCAAACGGTAGTATTACCATACTTTCTATGCTTTTTTAATTGTATTTCTCCATTACCCTCATATATTTCCTCTGAACTATCAATCTTTGTTACAATAATACCATGATCATGCAATATCCTTCCACTACAAATCATTTCTATAGCCTTTGGTATCATGTCTTTAAGATATGGAGGATCAATGAAAATTATATCAAAGACCTTTTCTTTTTTTGACAGAAAACTCAGAGCTTCGTAAGAGTCCATATTGAGACAATTACAATTATTTTCAAATCCAATATTGCTAACATTTTTCATTAGTCGTTCAAAAGTTATAGGATTTCTATCAACTAGAAAGCAATGATTTGCTCCTCTGCTTACAGACTCTAAACCTAAACTACCAGTGCCTGCAAACACATCTAGCACCTCAGCATTTGGTATTTTATTTTGAATCATGCTGAACATTGCCTCTTTAACTCTATCTAATGTAGGCCTTGTTACATCTGCTCCGTCTGGGGGTAATAATTTACGTCCTTTTGCAAGACCTGCAATTATTCGCATGTATTTTCCTCCCTTTTCCTATTTATTTATTATTTTAACATATTACTACTTTATACACAATTCTTCTTGGAAAATTTGTATCTGTAAACTACTAATTAAAACAAATATATTTTGAAGTTCTTTCTAAAGACTCTTTTAGTTCGGCAATTATGTCCTTATATTTTTCCTCATTGTTAAGCACATTTCTCGCCTCCCTATTAGCAGCTTTAAGCATATCCACATCCTGGAATATATCAGCCAAAATAAGTCCAGCATCACCACTTTGGTTGGTTCCAAACAAATCTCCGCTACCTCTTAACTTCATATCTTCTTCTGCAATCTTAAAACCATCATTACTTTCTACTAAAATGTTCATCCTTCTTTTTATATTATCATTCTTAATATTGGCAACTAATATACAGTAAGACTTATAAGCTCCCCTACCAACTCTTCCTCTAAGTTGATGAAGCTGAGCTAGACCAAATCTTTCAGCATTTTCTATTACCATGATAGAAGCATTTGGAACATTTACACCAACTTCTATTACAGTAGTAGATATCAACACCTTAATATTTCCACTTTTAAATTCATTCATTATTTCATTTTTCTCACTGGGAGTCATTTTACCATGAAGCAATCCTGTTGATATATTTTGAAAGTAACTATTTTGAAGTCTTTCATATAGAGTTTTCACCGACTGTAATTCCATAGTTTCACTTTCTTCAATCATTGGACAAACTATATAGGCCTGCCTGCCACTTCTAATCTCATCTACAACCATTTTGTAAACTGATTCACTATCTTTAATATCCATCAACTTAGTGTCTATTCTCTGTCTACCAGGTGGCAACTCATCTATAATAGAAATATCTAAATCACCATACAAAAACAAGGATAAAGTTCTAGGTATAGGTGTAGCACTCATTACCAAAACATCAATACCTTTTCCTTTGTTTAGTAGTTTACTTCTTTGATACACTCCAAATCTATGTTGTTCATCGGTTACAATCATGCCTAAGTTTGCAAATTGAACATCATCTTCTAGTATTGCATGCGTACCAATTACTAAATCAACCATACCATTTTTAATATCCTCTTTTAACATAGATTTTCTTTTGGCAGTTAAACTGCCTGTTAGCAAACCTATATTAACATTGTAAGGGCTGAGAATTTTAATAGCTTCTTGATAATGTTGACTTGCTAGTATTTCTGTTGGAGCCATTAAAACCGTTTGGTATCCATTTTTGATCACATTAAACAAGGCTATCAAAGCTATAATAGTTTTTCCACTACCAACGTCCCCTTGAAGTAACCTGTTCATAGCATAGGGGCTTTTTTGATCTAGTAAGATATCTCTTATGGCACGTCTTTGTCCTCCTGTAAGTTGGAAAGGTAAGGCATCCCTTAAATCTGTAAGTTCTTTAGCAATTTTATAAGCTATACCTCTATTATTGTTTCTATTATACTTTTTAAGCATAAGTATTTTTAGAGAGTATACAAACAACTCTTGAAACTTAAGTCTTTTTCTAGCAGCTTCTAGCACTTCTCTGTTTTTTGGCATATGAATGTTTCTAATAGCTTCGTCTAAAGAAACTAATTTGTAGGCTTGAAGCAAGGATTTAGGTAAATTTTCATTAATTCTTACAGAACTTAAAACCTGTTTTATTAGTTTTAATAGAGTAGTAGAAGTAAGGCTCTTAGTTAAAGGGTATTTAGGCATAATGCTTGCATCACTATCTAGATTTTTAATGACTTTACCATTTGTTAAAGATTCCCTGCCTTTAAACACTGTATATCTTCCTAGTAATTTATAACTTTCTCCAAGCTTAAAATTATTCTTCATATAAGGCTGATTAAACCACTTACAGGGTAAAACTTTTCCACCTATATCCATATGTATAGTAGTTATAATTTTCCCCATCCTAGAACGATTATCTCTATCAATTTTAACAACTGTTCCTTCAACTATACAATGCTCACCTTTAAGGTTATTAGTGCTATTTACATCAGCTAAATTATCATAATCTCTAGGAAAATATAGTAGTAAATCTCTTACCGTAAAAATACCTACACTTTGTAGTAGAGCAGCTAGTTTAGGTCCAACACCTTTTAATATAGTAACGTCTTGACTGATATCCAAAATCTCACCTACTTTAAATAGCCTGTAATGTAAAAAAAGCCCTTAGGCTTTTTTTATTCAACTGATAATATGAAATAGTATAAAGGTTGATTGCCCTTATAGGCTTGAACATCTAAATCAGAATACTTATCTTCAATTTTCTCTACGAAATCATTAACTTCATTTTCATTGCAGTCATTGCCGTAAAGGATAGTAATAAGTTCGCTGTCTTCGGTTACTGTATTTTCTAGTAGTTTTTCACATACTTCAAAAATATCAGCTCCGACTTCTGATATTTTTCCCTCAACCAAACCTAAAATATTTCCCTCTTTAATTTCTTTACCATCCATTTCCGTATCTCTAACAGCATAAGTAACGGAAGCGGTTGTAACATTGGATAGGGACTCTGTCATAGCTTCTTTATTTTCTTCAACTTCAGCCTCACTATTGAAAACTGTAAGAGCTGTTATTCCTTGAGGTATAGTTTTTGATGGTATAACTATTATATTCTTATCTGATATCTCTACAGCTTGGCTGGCAGCCATAACTATATTTTTATTGTTTGGAAGTACGAATATATTATCTGCATTTATTTTATTAACTGCATCAAGTATATCCTGAGTACTAGGGTTCATTGTCTGTCCGCCTTCTATTACAATATCTACACCTAAATCTTTAAAGATATTTGTGATACCTTCTCCCATAGCCACAGAAACAAAACCATACTTCTTAGTTTCTTCAGCTGTAACTTCTTCAGTTACTAACTCATCTTCTAATACTAAATGCCTATGCTGTTCCTTCATGTTTTCAATCTTAATTTTAGACAGTTCACCTAACTGAACAGCTTTAGATAATACTGCTCCAGGATCATTAGTGTGGATATGAACTTTAATTACATCTTCAAAGGCTACAGCAATTATTGAATCGCCTAAAGACTCAATTTCAGCTCTAAAAGCATTGCTGTCTCCGTCCTCAGATAATATTATAAATTCTGTACAATAAGCAAATTTTATATCTTCTTCACTAATATATTGAGCTGCTTCATTTTGAGTAGGAATTATAGCCTTATCTTCTATTTGAGCCCTAATGTTTCCTAGTAAGGCATCTTTCATACCTTGTAAAATAACTAAAAACCCCATACCACCAGCATCCACAACTTTAGCCTTCTTCAAAACAGGTAGCATTTCTGGTGTTTTGTTCAGAGTAATCTTAGTATGCTCATATACTTCTTTTATTAAAGTTTCAGCATCCATTGCTGAGCTATTTACAGCACTTTCACCTGCCGCTCGGACAACAGTCAAAATAGTTCCCTCTGTAGGTCTCATAACTGCCTTATAGGCACTTCTTGCCCCTTCCATTATACTCTCAGCAAACTCTTTAACGTCAACTTCTGTTTTGCCTTCTAGTCCTTTAGCAAATCCACGCAATATTTGAGATAAAATAACACCTGAATTACCCCTAGCACCCATAAGAGCACCTTTTGCTAATGTCTTAGCAACCTTGCCTATAGGCTCATTTTTTAGGTCTTTTATTTCTTCTACCGCAGCCTTAAACGTCATAGACATATTTGTACCAGTATCGCCATCTGGTACAGGGAATACATTTAATGAGTTTACGTATTCCTTTTGTTCTTCTAATGTATTACTGGCGTTAACCATCATGTTATAAAATTTTTCACCATTAATTTTTAATATGCTCATTTATGTCTTCCCCCTTAGACTCTTACACCTTGTACATTGACTGTTATAGTTGAAACTTTTATTCCCATAAAGTTTTCCACATTGTATTTTACCTTTTGTATTATATTGTTTGAGATTACGGAAATTTTAGTACCGTATTCTACAACCACAAATAATTCTACAGAAAGTTCATCTTCCTTGAAATGTATTTTAACTCCTTTATGTAAATTTGTGCCCTTAATTAATTCCCAAAGTCCATCAGTTGCGTTCTTAGAAGCCATGCCTACTACTCCGTAACATTCCATAGTAGATAGGCCAACAATGTTAGCTATCACTTCTTCTGAATAACCTATCAAACCATATTCGTTAGTTATTTTAATCATAATAACTCCTCCTTGATTATTTCCATATAGTTTATTTTATATTAATTATTACTTATATTCAAGGAAATATTAATAAATAGTCTTTAAGTCACTATTAATTTTATATTTCACTTGCATATTTTATACAATGTGTGCTAAAATAATGATTGTTTGAATTGAAGATTAATAATCTTGATATTATATAAGGAGGTGTTTTCAATGTCAAGAAAATGTGATATTTGCAATAAAGGTGTTGTCTTCGGTGTTCAATACAGTCATTCACACCGTCAATCAAAGAGAACATGGACTCCGAATATCAAAAGAGTTAAAGCTGTTGTAAAAGGAACTCCAAAAACTATACACGTTTGTACAAGATGCTTACGTTCCGGAAAAGTTCAACGTGCAGTTTAAAAATAAAAAAATGCAGTTGTTATAAAACAATTGCATTTTTTTATTTTATGTTACCTACGTATAAATATTTTAAATATAGATGAAAGAAACTTTGGAAGTTTAATAGCAATAATTTTCATAGGGCCCCCTCGTAACAATTGCTAATGATGGCTGTGATTCATTATCTGCCACCCAAGGACTATTATAGCTATTCCTGATGCAGCTATCCATCCCCAAATGGGTACTATTATAGTTAATACAATACCACCACCGATGCATGTTAATATAAGTCCTAATTTCTTTCTAACCTTTCTGGAGAGTTTCAACTAACTAATCACACCTCATCATTATTTCATTATTTATTATATGAATATAAAACTCAATATGTTACTAATACATTAATCATTTGTGTAAGCTATTAATAAAACACCACTATGAAAAGTAATATCCACATCTTTACCTATAAACTCATTAGATATACTTATATTCTCATGAGGCAAAAGATCATGGTGATTTAACTCATACTTTCCATTTTTAATGGTTAATCCTTTAACAGAACCTCCGTATGCAATCAAGGAGAAATAAGGTTCCTTATTTACTTTTAGCCTTATATCTTTATCTACCATAAACAAAGTGTTTTTATCATCCTTAATAACAGCCTTCACCCCTGCCTTTAGGCATTGATAAAGTAAACCTACATTTGCCCAGGTATGATCTATTCTGTTGCCTGTTGCCCCCAATAAGATAATTTCCTTGGCATTTAAATCTAATGCTTTTTCTATAGCCAACTGACTATCAGTAAAATCTTTTTCTTCAGGAAACTTAACAACTTCTGTAACCTTTGATTTTATATCTTTCAACAAAGTAGGATTTATAGAATCAAAATCACCTACTATAATATTAGGTTTAATCTTGTTTTCATATAAACACTCTATTCCTTTGTCAATACCAATTATACAATCTGCCTCTTTTGCTTCTTTCATCAGTAAAGCTTTAGAAGGAGGATTTCCGCCAGATACTAGTAATGCTTTCATATTCCCTAACTCCCTTCTTTCTCTTGTTAATATATGTTTTATTTTAATTAGTAGTTGCTTTAGGATATCAGTTTCAACAATAGATATTTTGTGTCACCTTACTGTAAATTTACGGTATAGGTTATTACTCCACCTTCTTCAAGTTCTTCCCCAGGCTTAGGTGTCTGATCTACTACATGATACCTTACAAATCTACCATCCCTTATATATTTTGTCTTTCCAATCCTAAAACCATTCTGTGGAACAATTTCTTTAGCTTCAGATTCATATTTTCCTATAAGATTAGGGACTGTCTTCCTAGGTGGGCCACTACTAACTATAACCTCTATAGTAGTACCTTGTTTTGCAGATGTTCCAATTTCAGGATTAGTAGCTATTACTACTCCCTCTTCAACGTCATAGCTATTTTCTGTTATTTCTCTATAAACAAACCCTGCACCCTTAATAGCTTTTTTTGCGTCTTCTCTAGACTTTTCCGCCACATTTGGCACAAGTATGGTTTTTACCTTATTAGATTCATCCTTATTACTAGTGTCTAATCCACTAATGCTCATCACTGCTACAATACCAACAATCAATACCATTATTCCCATTAAAGTATACAATAGATAACTTTTTGTTTTATCATTCACTTTTGATTTATTGACTTTTTTCACCTGTCTAGCTTTAAAATTTTCTCTTTGAGCCTTAGGAAGGCTAATAGGAGGCATAACTTGAGTATGATCCTTTTGCACTGGTTTCGATACTACTTGGTAATCAATGTTATTCTGCAAGCTTAATAAATCAATTAATATTTCACTGGCATTGTTGCATCTATTGTTTGGATCTTTTTCTATACATTTCTTAATTATATTGTTTAAAATAAGAGGTATGTTACTATTCAACTGTATAGGTTCAATAGCTAACTCTTGATGAATTTTATTTCTTATTTTTGCTGGGTTTTCATCGTTAAAAGGAAGTTTACCCGTTACCATCTCATACATCACTATACCTAAAGAATATATATCAGCTCTGGCATCTACAGGATTATTTTCCACTTGCTCTGGAGAATAGTATCTCATAATTCTGGTAAATTCATGTGAATTAGTGCTAGTTGAATCCTTATCAACTTTTTTTATAGAAAAATTAGTGACCTTAACAGTGCCACCTTCTGTTATCAAAATATTTTCAGGTCTAATAGCTCTATGAGTTATATTATTTTTATGGGCGCAATCTAAAGCTTTTGCTATTTGAACGGCTATATTTATAGATCTTTCATAACTTAATTTTACATTTTCAATTATTAATTCTTTCAAGCTTTTCCCAATAACATACTCCATGACCATGTAGTTTATATCTCCTTGATATACCACATCATATACATTTACTATATTAGCATTTGATAACTTCGCCAGCTCAGCAGCTTCACGTTTAAAATCTTCAATTATAAAAGGGTTATCCATATAATTCTTTTTTAGTATCTTAATGGTATCATAACGGTCTAATTTATAACATCTAGCCTTGTAAATTTCGATTATGTCATCTTCTCCTATCTTCTCCAAGATCTCGTATCTGTCATTCAATATGGTTCCTATCATTATTACACTTCCCTCCGATAACCATATGATATATTCTAACAATCAATTTACTTATCTACACTTAATAGTTCAGGAGATACTTTCATTTTATTTTCCTTACTGTTAATTTATTCCCATATTCTATGTGTTTAGACTTCATTTGTAACTTTACATAAGTTTATTAGAATATAAATTTCACCCAGAATAATAAGATTATATTCTTTATTCTGGGTGAAATTTAAAAGATTATTAATTATAAGGCTTTATTTTCATTAGTTCCTCTAATATAGCAATGTAACTATTATATCTCTCTATGTTTATTATTCCTTTATCTACAGCAGTTTTAACTGCACAAGCTGGTTCCTTATGATGAAAACATCCTTTAAATTTACAACCATTATTATAGTCCTCAAATTCTGGGAAAAAGTGTTGTAAATCTTCTTTTTTTATCATGGTTATATCTAGAGAAGAAAACCCAGGTGTATCAACTATAAAACCACCTTCTACCTCTATAAGTTGGCTATGTCTTGTGGTATGTTTACCTCTATTATTTTTCTCACTAATTAGACCAGTAGCCATAATTTCATTGCCACAAAGTTTATTAATTAAAGTAGATTTTCCTACACCAGAAGGGCCGCATACAACAGTAACATTGTTTGCTAGATACCTTTTTAGTTCTTCAATGCCAAGACTATGCTTCGCCTCTATAAAATAGTATTCATAACCAATGGTTCCAAAATAACTTTCAACGAAGGATTTATCCTGTACATCTGCCAAATCCTTTTTGTTGATACAAACTAAGATCTTAAGATTTTTGCTTTCACATAATACTAGAAACTTATTTAAGAGATCCATGTTAATATTAGGTTTCTTTATAGAAAAAACTACAAAGGCCTGTGTTAAGTTTGCCACATTAGGTCTTATTAATTCATTGCTTCTAGGCAATATTTTTTCTATAACCCCTTTATTGTTTTTTACGGTTATCTCAACCTTATCCCCCACTAAAGGGGTAAGTTCATTATATCTGAACTTACCTCTTGCCTTACATTCTATAACTTGATCTTCGACTTTTACATAATAGAATCCGCCAATACCTTTAATGATAGTTCCTAACATATTTGCACCTCTAGTATTTTATTGTGTAATTGATTAGCCTTGATTTTGACCTTTACCACGCCTATCGGAAGGATCATTCATCACCAGGATTCTATTCTTCTTCTTCATCTCCACCGTTTCCTGGTTCAACTACCAATCTAATGGTGGTTCCAACATTAACCTTATCCCCTTCACTATATCCTGGTTCAACTTCTACAACAATGTAGGAGTCATCGGCTATTGTTGATGGGAATACCTGTATCTTTATTTTGTTATTTTTTATAACATCTAATTCTTTTATCTCGCCAATGGTTTTATCCATAAAATTAGGTACAGTTACTTGTTCTAATACATAATAACTTACACTTACTCCAGCTCCTTCCTCAGCCTCAGAATTTGCTGGTGGATTTTGTTCAAAAACCATCCCTACCTTGCTTGGATCCTCAGTTACTTTTGCTGTCTTATCTTGTACTGTAAGTCCAGCATCATGAATAAGTCTCTCAATTTCATCGATGTTTTTACCTATTAAATTAGGTACCTTTGTCATTTTTATTTCTTTACCTTTACTAATTACAAAGTCAATTTTTCCGTCTTCTTCTAATTGTTCACCAGGACCTGGAGATTGACTAATCACTTTACCCTTGTCAACGTCATCACTAAATTCTCGTGTTATTTTACCTACTTTAAAACCATAGGATCGCAACATCTGTTCTAGCTGTTCCTCTTGTATATCAGACATATCTGGTACTTCATTGGTCTCTGCACCAATACTAACTCTAACTATTACCGTTCTGCCCTTCTTAACTTTAGATCCTATCTCTGGTTCCACTACAGATATAACCCTATCTTTTTCAACTTCTGAATCATTTACTAATTCTTCCTCATAAACTAATCCTTTATTCTCAATAAGCTCCCTAGCTTCATCTCTTGTCATTCCTAG
>JAAYTB010000058.1 GCA_012523855.1 Clostridia bacterium | reverse complement strand
GTGGCAAAAGCCACTTTTGCTGTTAAGATATTTAATTCAAATATTATTTCAAAAATCTCAATCCTATCTATTAAATAGTATATGAGAGTTATTTGCTTGCTTTAGTTTCAATAAGTTTTGCTAGTTCCTGGGCCATTTTGTCTATTTCATCTTGATTTTCACCTTCTAGCATAACTCTTACTAGGGGTTCTGTACCGGAAGGTCTTATTAATACTCTTCCACAGCCCTTCAGTGCCTCTTCTATTTTCTTTATTTCTTCAACTATTTCAACATCAGTTTCATGTATATTCTTCATATGGTTAGGAACTTTTGCATTAACTAATACCTGAGGCAGTTCCTTCATCATAGATGCTAGCTCTGACAAAGTTTTGCCGCTCTTTTTAACAATAGCCGCCATCTGAAGTCCAGTTACTAGTCCATCACCAGTAGTATTATAATCAAGGAATATTATGTGGCCAGACTGTTCTCCTCCAAGCTTGTAGCCGTACTTTGCCATTTCTTCTAGTACATATCTATCTCCAACCTTAGTCTTAACAGTTCTAATACCTTCCTTCTGCATAGCGATATCTAGGCCTAAGTTACTCATAACAGTAACTACTAGGGCATTATCACTCAATCGTCCTTGTTGCTTTAAATACTTAGCCGCAATAGCCATCATAAAATCTCCATGAATTAAGTTACCTTTTTCATCTACAGCCAGGCAGCGGTCTGCATCTCCGTCAAAGGCTAGACCTATGTCACAATTTTTCCTTATAACATAGTCCATAAGCTCTTCAGGATGGGTAGAACCACATTTTTTATTTATATTAATACCATCTGGATCATTGTTTATAACTACAACTTCTGCCCCAAGGCTTCTGAAAGTTTCTACTGCTGCAGAATAGGCAGCTCCATTTGCACAATCCAGTGCTACTTTCATACCTTTTAAATTAACATCAATAGTTGACTTAGCGTAAGCTATATAATCTACAAGAGCTCCATCTTCTTCAATTTTTCTCCCTAGTTCCGCACCAGTTGGTGATGGCACTCCTTGAAAATTTCCTTCTATAATACTTTGAATCCTATCTTCTAGTTCGTCTGATAGCTTATAGCCATTGCCATTAAAAAATTTTATACCATTATATTCTACAGGATTATGGGAGGCTGATATCATTACCCCTGCATCTGCCTTATATTTTCTAGTTAGATAAGCAATAGCAGGTGTTGGTACTACTCCTACACAAATTGCTTCCGCACCTACTGACAAAATCCCAGATACTAAGGCAGCTTCCAACATATCGCAGGATATTCTAGTATCCATACCTACCAAGATCTTTGGTTTATGGGTACCTTCTGTTAAAACAAAAGCTCCTGCTCTACCTAAACTGTAAGCCAACTGTGCAGTTAGCTCTGAATTTGCAATACCCCTTACACCATCTGTTCCAAACATTCTACTCATAATTATTACCCCTCTTTATTTCGTTAGTTTATAACCCTTAAGTTAACCGTCAATTTTTCACATAATTATTATATCATAAATTTGCAAAATCGCTATAGATTATCTAGATATAATAGATATCTTAAATTATCTTTCTATATGGATAAAGTCAATATTTTAAGGCAAACTAATTATAAAAATGTAAGGAGGAGATGTTTTTGATACGAGAAATGATTGGTGGAGCTTCTTTAGCTTCAATGTTAATGCCCAACAAAAGAAAGCGAAGAAAAATAACACCTGGAATGAGCAAGACAGCAGCCCTTTTAGGTCTTGGCGTTGGTGTCTATATGGCCTATAAAAATCAAAGCAATAGATAAGGAAACTCCTCAGATATTTGGAGTTTAAAGAAAGGACAGTTCCAGCTGATTTAATTAGTTTAGGACTGTCCCATATTTTTATTTATAAATTTTAGCCTCTTCTTCTCCGTCTAAGACTCTAATAGCTCCTTCAGCTAATGCAAGTAGTTCATCCTCTCCTGGATATACTACTAGTGGGGCTATAAAAGATACTCTTTCTTTTATTGCATCCACCATTGGTTTTCCGTAAGCTATACCTCCAGTTAATATAATAGCATCTACCTTACCGCAAAGTACTGCAGCGCAGGCAGCTATTTCTTTTGCTGTTTGGTATGCCATAGCATCGTACATTAGCTTTGCCTTTGGCTCTCCAGCCAATGCTGCATTTTCTACTTCCACTGCATTGTTAGTGCCAAGATAGGCTACAAGACCACCCTTTCCAGTAATCTTCTTTTTCATTTCTTCTAAGGTGTACTTTCCACTGTAACATAGTCTTACCAATTCCCCTACAGGAACACCACCGCTTCTCTCTGGTGAGAAAGGACCTTCTCCATCTAAAGCGTTGTTTACATCAACAATTCTTCCCTTTTTATGAGCACCTACAGAAACACCGCCACCCATATGAGCTACTATAACATTTACTTCTTCATACTTCTTACCATTTTCCTTAGCATATCTCTTTGCTACAGCCTTTTGGTTTAGAGCATGGAAAATACTAGTTCTTTCTATTTCAGGAATTCCTGATATTCTAGCTATTTCATCTAATTCATCTACTACTATTGGGTCAACTATGTAAGCAGGTATATTTAGATCCTTAGCTATTTCATTAGCAATAAGGGCTCCCAGATTAGAAGCGTGTTGTCCTCTAACATCTGTTTTTAAGTCTGCTAACATATTTTCATTAACTATATAAGTTCCACCCTCTATAGGCTTTAGTAGTCCACCTCTTCCTACAATTGCATCCAAGGTCTTTAGGTCAAATTCCTTTTCCTTAAGTACCTGTAATATAGTTTCTTTTCTAAATTCAAACTGGTCTACTACAGAATTGTACTTTTCTATTTCTTCAGTTGCATGTCTTAAAGTTTCCACAAAAATTGGATTTTCATCCTCATATACTCCGATTTTTGTTGAAGTTGATCCTGGGTTTATTATTAAAAGTTTATAAGCCATAATACTTCCTCTCTTTCCTTTATTATTTTTTTTCTGCTGCCAAAGCCCCTAAGGCTATAGAATAGGTTTTAGTTTCGAAACTATCTGCTCTAGAAGTAAGGATAACTGGTGCAGCTGCTCCTACCAGCAAACCTCCATTTCTTGATTCAGAAGTATAAGTCAAAGTTTTATACATTACATTTGCCGCATCTATATCTGGAAGTAGCAATATGTCTGCCTTTCCAGCTACAGGTCCGCCAATATTTTTATGTTGAGCCGCCTCTTCTGAAAGAGCATTGTCTAATGCTAAAGGTCCATCAACAATACATCCTTTAATTTGTCCTCTGTCATTCATCTTTGAAAGAAGTGATGCATCTACAGTAGCTGGCATATCTGGATTAACTACCTCAACAGCACATACAGGAGCTACCTTTGGAACTTCAACACCAACTGCATGGGCAACCTTTACTGCATTGTTTATTATATCTACTTTAGCCTTTAAATCTGGATACATGTTAAAAGCTGCATCTGTTAAAAATATCAATCTGTCTATGCCTTTAATTTCAAATACTGAAACGTGGGAAATTAACTTTCCTGTTCTAAGACCTACTTCTTTGTTTAAAACAGCTCTTAAAAAGTTTGCTGTATCCACAAGACCCTTCATAACCATATCTGCTTCCCCTTTTGAAGTTAGCTCTACAGCTTTAAGTGCCGCCTTTACAGCATTAGTTTCATGGACAATCTGAAACTTTGATAGGTCCATTCCTATTTTACTTGCTACTTCTTTGATAGCCTCTTGGTCCCCTACCAATATAGCATCTGCAATACCTTGTTCTTGAGCTGCCTTTACAGCTTCTAATACTGGTTCATCCTGAGCTACAGCTACTGCAACCTTCTTAACTCGTCCACTTTTAACCTTAGCTAATAAATCATCAAAATTCCTTGCCATTATGTATTCCTCCTAAATTAACAATATATTTTTCTGTCTTTTGATAAAAAACTCGCAAACTTTGTTAACTTTTCTGCAATGTCTTTTAAAAAATAATAGAATCTATTTTAGACAATGTATAAAATGCCCTTAATAATTAGAGTTAACAATTGATAGTGAATGTTAAGCTCAACCATACCTAATTTCCGTAAAAGAGGAAGGCTTTCTATATCCACTATCAATTGTAAATCTCTAAAATTAAAAGTCTAATTCTTTTTATAAAAACCTTTGATTATATTTTAACAAATAAATAAGGGAATATGGTAATTGTCAGAATTATCTGACTGAATTATTATACTTTTTTATAATTTCTTCTGCTATTCTAAGGCCATCTACTGCAGCAGATATAATTCCACCGGCATAGCCTGCACCTTCTCCAGTAGGATATAGGCCCTGGGTAGAAATACTTTCACCCTTTTCATTTCTATCAATTCTCACTGGCGCAGAAGTTCTTGTTTCTATACCTGTAAGTACAGCATCCTCCATGGCAAAGCCCTTAATTTTTTTATCAAATTGTTCTAAGCCCAGTTTCAACATATCTACCACATATTTAGGCAGGCATTGATCTAAATTGGCAAAATTCCAACCTGGTCTATAGGAAGGAGTAACCTTACCTAACTTCTTGCTAGTATTACCCTTTAAGAAGTCTCCTACTAGTTGCAGAGGGGCATGATAATTACCTCCTCCAACCTTAAAGGCTAAGGTCTCATAGTGTCTTTGAAAGTCCATTCCCTTCAAAGGAGAGTCCCCTTGAAAGTCCGCGGGAGTCACAGATACTACTAGGGCTGAGTTAGCATTTTCCTTATCCCTTTTATGGTAGCTCATTCCGTTAGTTACTAGCCTCTTGTCTTCAGAGGCTGCAGCTACCACCTCTCCTCCAGGACACATGCAAAAGCTATAAACGGATCTGTTTAAATTTTTGTCGGAATAGGCAACCCTATAATCTGCTGCCCTTAATTTAGGATGGTTAGCATACTTACCATACTGTGCCTGATCTATAAAGCCTTGGGGATGTTCAACTCTAACTCCTATAGAGAAAGGTTTTGCCGATAAAAATATATCCTTCTTATAAAGCATTTCATAGCTATCTCTAGAACTGTGTCCTATAGCTAGGATAAGAACTTCACAAGGAACTTCATTGTCATTTATTATAAGGGATTTGACTTTTTTGTCCTTCAATATAATATCCTCTAACTTGCTGTTAAAGTGTACCTGTCCTCCTAAAGCCTTAATTTCTTCTCTAATATTTTTTACCACCTTTTTAAGGATATCCGTTCCTACATGGGGCTTACCACTGTAGGCTATTTCCTCTGGAGCTCCGGCCTTAACAAACTCCTGTAAAACAAAATCACATCTTCTATCCTTTATTCTAGTTGTAAGCTTACCATCAGAAAAGGTTCCTGCTCCCCCTTCGCCAAACTGTACGTTACTTTCTGTATTCAGCTCACCGCTTTTCCAAAAGTGTTCTACAGTTTTACTTCGCCCATCTACATCTTCTCCCCGTTCAAAAATTACAGGATTATAGCCTTTCCTTGCCAAAAGTAGACCTGCAAAAATACCTGCAGGTCCCATTCCTACTATTATAGGCTTATGTGAAAGCCTTTTGTTGCCCATTACTAGATCTTCATGAACCTCTTCCTCTTGGAAGCTTATGTCCTTGTTTTTACATCTATTGACTAACCTCTCTTCCTTCTTACAGCTTAACTCCACAGAATAGTTAAATTTTATATTATCTTTTTTTCTAGCATCAATAGATTCCCTAAGTATTTTAAAGTTTTCTATGTCCTTAGTGGAAATATTTAATTTTTTTGCTGCCTTTTCTTTTAGCAAATTTATATCATCTTCCAAAGCTAGTGAAAGATTGTTTATTCGTATTGTCATCTCGTCCTCCATCATATTTGGTATATGGAATATTATTGATCCGGTGCTTATTGAATGGACTGATCTCCGTCATCAGTATTTTCCCTGTTTATTTCATCTGGTCCTCCACTATCACTTTCAATCTTTTCTATAGTGACTTTAACAGTCTCTGGCGAATAAGATTGAATTGTAACATTCTCTGGGGCTGTTACCCTAACCTGTAAGGAAGGATATTCCGCTTCTACTAAAAGATCCTTCAAGTCTACAGTACATTTAATATCTTCTGCCTTAAGCTTTTTTATAACTGTTTCAGCTCCTGATACTACAAAGGAAACTTTTTTATACTCTGATTGAAACTTCAAGCCTTCAGCTAAATTAATAAAGTTAATGTCAACAGATATGTTCTTTTGCTCAAGCTTTTCAATAGCTAGTTTAACGTTAACACTATCTTTGCCAGATACAGTAGTAACTTTATCTAATACTAGCTTAACTTCCATGGTCTTATCTTCACTTATATCAGTTAAATCTATTACTTCTGTTTTAATCTCATTAATAGATTCAAGGACCTTTTCATCTCCAGCTATTTCTATAGTAGAAGGAACTGCTTCAACACTTTTCAATATTCCACCATATGCTACATTTCCTGTTGTTTCTACTTTTATAGCTACCTTTTTTGTTTTTTTCACTGGTACTACTACATTTACAGTCTGAGGTTCCACTGTTACATTTTTAACCTCTCTACCTGCCTCATCGTAGGGTTGCAAGGGTAAATTAAGTTCTTCGTCCTTATCTATTTTTTCAAGACTTGTAGCTACCAGTACATATGAAACATTTTGTACGTATTGTTCCGCTCCTTTTACTTTTACCTTTTGAGGGGTTATTATTGGCTTTGAAGCTGAATATCCAGACTTGGTAGTAACTGAGATGTTTTCCCTTACAGGAACACTTTTTTCTATTAAGTCATCTAAATTTACATCTATGCTAAGATTATCTTTATCAACTATATCTATATTTTTAGGTATTCGTGATACATATACAGGAATTCTGTTAATACCTTCAGATAGATTAACTTGTGCAAAATCAGCTTTTAAGACTATATCCTCTTCATTTAAATAACTCAATTCCAACATTGGCCCTTCCACCCTCACTGAAAGTTCAAAATCCTCATCAGGTAGTATAGCCAATTTAGATTTTTCTATGACATCTGTATTCTCCATAACTACTTTAAGTGTGATTCTCTTGTCCCTGATAGGGTTCTTTGTATTCGCTACATAAAGCCAAAAGACAAAAGATGCGATAACACAAATTACTTTGATAATAATTTGTTTGTCCTTTTTGTTATCCACAACTTCACCTTCTCTCTTATGGTTCTTTTTCTATTGGTTTGTCTCCTTTTCATAATTCTTATTAGGATATCCTTTAATCTGTCTTTATCATAGTTTCTTGTAAGCTTTCCATTAACAGAAAGGGATATAGTTCCCGTTTCTTCAGAAACTATTACTACCAATGCGTCTGATATCTCTGTAAGGCCCATGGCGGCTCTATGCCTGGTTCCTAGTTTTTTATTTATATCTATATTAGATGTTAAGGGCAAAACACAGCCCGATGCTAAAATCCTATCATTACGTATAATTGTAGCTCCATCATGCAAAGGGGTATTAATTACAAAAATATTTTCTAGTAAGGCTGTAGATATGACAGCATCAATTTCAGTTCCTGATGCAATCACATCATTTAATCCAGTTTTTTGCTCTATAGCAATTAAGGCTCCAGTTTTTGATTTTGATAAATTATCTACCGCATTAACCAACTCTGTAACTACCTTGTCCATAACTTTATCATCTTCTAGCAACAAGTGTCTCTCAGTGAAGGCAGATCGCCCCAAATGTTCTAAAGCCCTTCTTATTTCAGGTTGGAATATGATTACGATGGACAGCACCCCGATGGTTAATGTTTCATTTAATATTAAGTTAAGCATTGTTAGATTTAACAGATCACTTATAGGAATTAATATAACTATAAAAATTATACCTTTTATGAGCTGCATAGCTCTTGTATCATTTAAAAGAGTATATCCCTTATAAAATATATAGGATATTACCGCTATATCTAATATGGCAAATATATCTATACTTTTTATAGTATAAAGTAGCATTTTAAAAAATTCCAAACCTTGTCACCCCAAGCAATTTAATCTCATTATCAATTATACACCATTATTCAACTTTAATGTACCATGAAAATAACTTCCTCTACATATTTTATTCTTTTTTATACGCCTGTCCTATACCTTCCGTTTATTCCCCTTATTATCCATTTAATCAACTATATTACAGTGAGTAATTTTAAAATCTATGATAGAATATATTGTATTAATTCATACTGTTATTAACCTTTTGTTTTATAGTTCTTATAGGATTCCTATAGGTAAACCTTACTTATGCCTCGGTGAAAACCCTAGATCCGCTATAAGCTTTGGCTAGGTATAAGTTAATAGTTACAGTTGGAAGCCTAGATATAAGTATTAGAAAAGGACGTGTATATTTTGAAACCAAAAAAGAAAAAAATGAACAAAACAATCCTAACTATTATTATAACCATTATTTCAACATTAATACTAGCAGGCGTGTTTTTTACCACATATTTTATTTTTATCGATAGAACCTTAAATGGTTATGAAAAAAACATGAATAACTTGGTATCTCAAATTAATTCTGTAAATAAAAAGGCTAACAAATTGTTGGAGGATAATGTTATTAATTCAGATTTAGCAAAGGAAAACCTTCCCCAGATGGTAAAGGAGATAGATATCATTAGAACCAAGGTTGAGGCAGAAGTTCCTGGAGATAAATTTAAACTTCAACATGGAAACTTAATTGAAGGCTTGAAAAGCAACAAGCTAATGTATATGCAAATTTTAAACATTCTTAAGAGTCCTAACAGCAGTGATCTTAAAGACTCCTTTTCAAACTTCGAAAAATATAGAGATGACTCTGAAAACTTCTATAGTGAATTTTCTGTAAGTTCCCTAACCCCCTCTGTAGAAAGGGAGGCTAAAGACTTTTTACATGCCTTCACCATTTATACCAATGAGATAATTGATACTCAGGAGAAGGCCTTGGTAAGATTGAAAGAGAGTACTGCCTTTGCAAATTCTTTCGAACCAATCTTGGAGAAGTTTGTACCTATTAAAACTAACTTCTCACTTGAATTAAAAGAAGTTCGTAATGGTAATAACAGCTACGAGAAAGTTATAGAATTGGCTAATAAACACAATACTACTAATAGGGATTTACAAAGTGCAATTCTTAGTTTAGAAACTATCCCTCAGCACGGTATAAACTTAAGGGATGATTACATCAGACTTAGCAACGATTATGAATTATTTATTCAAAGTTTTATAGCAGCAGTTAATGAAGAGCAGAATCTCCTTTCAACTTTAGGAGATTCGGAAGAAATTTCAGCAGAACAATTAAAGGAAATTTATTCTCTTTCAGATAATAGATTTTCAAGTGTTCAGGATAGATACAACAACATTAGCAAAGCTTTTAAGGACTTTAAGGAAAAAAATTTAGATTAAATTTTTTAGTTTTATGCATTATAATTTAAAAACTGGTAACAATACCATTAGCCTAAATTTTAACGGCATTAATTGCTTTAAAATGCGGAGGAACCAAGTAATGGGGTGAATCACCAACTGGTGTAGGTTATACCTTTTCCGAACCCGTCAGCTAACTTCGCAGGCAAAAGGAGGTATTGTATGAAAAAAAATTTTGTTCTTGGCTTTACAGTTTTTTTGTTAATGTCCATTTGTTTTCAAGGTAAACTAGTAGTTTGTCAGGCAAATGTTAAAACAGTATTTAACAAATCTAATGATAAAAAACAACAGGTCTTTCAATATAAAAACAATAAAGTTTATCTTAGCGATGATGATATTTATCTTATAGCTCAGATAATTTTTGCTGAAAGTGCTGCGGAACCCTTTGAAGGAAAAGTAGCAGTGGCTTCAGTTATTCTTAACAGGCTAGTTCACCCTGAGTTTCCTGACACCGTTGAAGGTGTAATCAAACAAAAGGGAGCCTTTTCTTGTGTAAGAAACGGAGTTGTTCAGGCAAAGCCTACAGCGGACTGCTATAAGGCCTTACAAACTGCCCTTAAAGGAAAAGATCCTACTAACGAAGCAGTATTCTTTTACAATCCTGACATTGCTACCTCTAAATGGATGATAAATGTAAAGAAAACTAATGTAAAGCCTATTGGAAATCACGTATTCTTTGTAGTAAATAAATAGTTGCTTTTAAAACATTAATATAAATAAAAGGTCTTTTTAAAAGGGAAAGGGGTGCTATTTACGCACCCCTAAACTTTAATCCTATTAGTAAACTATTTCATTGAATCAATATAAGCAACTGCACTCAAAGCGGCAATCAAACCCTCTCCTGCAGCCTTTATATACTGATAAGGCTTCCCTACACAATCCCCAGCAGCAAAACAACCCTGAAGATTAGTTTGCATATTTCTATCAACCTTTATATGTTCCTCTTCTATTTGTAGTCCAGGAACTAGCTGCCCTGGAGATATACTATCTTTTAGAACAAAGACAGCATCAGTTGTAATAGTACTATCCTTAAGGAAAAGTTCCTTAACCCTATCTTCACCCTTAATTTCTATAGGCCTATCCTCTATTATTTCTATGCCTTCTCTCAAATTAAAGGGCTTTTCATACATAGGTACATAGTATAGATTTCCTGCCAATTCACTAACATAATTTGCTTCCTGCTCCACTTCTTTATTGTAACCAATAATAGTTACTACCTTACCACGAAAAAGAGGTGCATCACAGGTAGCGCAATAACCTACACCCTTGCCTAAGAGCTCAAGTTCACCTTTTAAGGGCTTTGTATACTCCATTCCTGTAGCAAGAATAATTGTCTTGGCCTCATAGATTTTTTCATTAGCCATAAGAGCATAATAATCTCCCATGGCATATACGTTATTAATTCTTTCTTCTGTAATTTCTATATCCATAGACAGAAGATGCTCTTGAAACCTTTCCTTTAAAGCTTCTCCGCTTATATCATAAAATCCTAAATAATTGTTTATTTTAGGGGCCTTTGTTAGCTTATTGCTTAAATCCTTATACCCAAAAAGAATTATCTTTTTATTTCGAATTTTAGCATTGATAGCAGCAGATAGGCCTGCAGGTCCACTTCCCACTATAGCAATATCATATCTTTCTCCCAAGATTACACCTCTTTATATATACTTTTCAAGAACAGTCTTTAGCTCTTGTTTTGGTCTAAAACCTACAAGAGTATCAACTACACTTCCATTTTTAAATACTAATATAGTAGGAATACTTACTATTTTAAATTTATTTGAAACTGTTGGGTTTTCGTCAACATTAACCTTTCCAAACTTTATTTTGTCACCTAGCTCTGAATCCAACTCTTCAAAAATAGGGGCTATCATCTTGCAAGGCCCGCACCAAGCTGCCCAAAAGTCTACTACTGCTATCCCATCATGGTTTTCAATTTCCTCTATAAAATTGTTATCTGTAATTTCTCTCATTTATTATACCTCCAATCATTTTATACCCCTCATAGGTATAAAAACATTATATAATTTTATATACTTGTCTGTCAACCTTAGATAAAAGGATTCTTAGTCTTCAAAGGTACCCTTAACTAAGATCTTTCCATTAGCCATCATAGCTTTTCCTTTAGCAAAAACATCTTTTATTTCTAAGGATTCCTTATCAACTAAAAGTAAATCTGCATCCTTTTCAGCTTGGATTCTACCCTTAGATCTAAGTTTCAGGTTATCTGCCACATTGGATGTGACAACTTTCAAAGCCTCTTCTAGCTTCACTTCATAGTTTATAACTGCTTCCTTAAATTCTAAATACAAAGATTTCACTGAACCTATACCTAGACCTTTAAATTCTCCTCTTTCATTAAATATAGGTAGGCTCCCTTGGCCATCAGAAGTAAATTGTATATTAGAAATATCTATACCCTTATCTAATAGTATTTTCAATGCCTCAGCCGCTCGAACTTCACCATCCTCAAGATGATTAGGATCACTGCTTGTTGTTAAATCTAATATACCTCCAAGCTCTGCATACTTTGCCCCCATGTTAAGAAGGTCTCTAGTACGGTTGATATGAGTAGGAATAACTTGGCTAGCCGGTATCTCTGTTTCATCTAATATCTTCATTAAATACCTTAAGCCCTCTGGACCATTACCAATGTGCAAGTTTACCACTCCAGCTTTTCCAGATATCAAGCCTGCCACCCTAGCTTCTGCCACTACTTTTAAAAAATCCTCATAGCTAGGCTGAGAAGACCTATTATCAGATAAGGCTATTTCGCCAATTCCAATTACCTTTTCTATTAGGATAATGTCTTCTCCAGGCTTTCCTGTTATAGATACAGCTGGTAATTGAT
>JAAYTB010000057.1 GCA_012523855.1 Clostridia bacterium | reverse complement strand
GTAAACTATATATTTAAGCAAGTTATGTCAAAGACTGTAGGAGAGCTAGACTACACTGACATAGAAGCCTTAAATCTAGGTGCCAGTTTTGATGAAATTGATGAAGAAGGCACCGTAGTAGGAGGAGCAACAGAGCTACATATTATAGACAAAAGCGGAGAAGCTGGGGAAGATTCGGCGGAAGAAAGCTTTCAGGACTTTGATGAAGAGCTAAGAGCTGCAAGTAACAGCCTATTGTTAGAAGAGGAAGAGTTAGACGATGTTCAAATAGAGGCTAGAATGGTAGCAAGGCGAATAAAGGAACTCTTATCTCCTGAAGGGGGGACAGTTTTCAAGGTTTATGATAAGAACTTGAAGGACTACAGACCAGTTCGCTACAGAGATATTGTAATATTACTGAGAGCTACCTCCCAGTGGGCACCAGTTTTTGTGGAGGAACTTGGCATAGAAGGGATTCCAGTATACGCTGATTCTAATACTGGATATTTTCAGACTGTGGAAATAAGAACTATAATGTCACTTCTACAGATTATAGATAATCCTTATCAGGATATACCACTGCTGGCAGTGTTAAGATCTCCAATTTTCGGATTTACCCCTGAGGATCTTATTCAAATAAGAATGATAGATAGGGAAAAGTATCTATATGAAAACTTAAGCTTTTTCCTGGAGGGGGAATCTGAGTTAGCCCTAAGCTTATTAAGCCAGGTAAAGATTTATGAGGAAAGCTTGAAGGAAAAGGTGGAGAACTTTTTAACTTCCTTGGCAAAATGGAGAAAGATGTCCATTCATATGCCTATAGATGAATTTATATGGTATTTATACATGGATACCTCCTACTATGGATATGTGGGAGCCATGCCTAATGGAAGTCAAAGGCAGGCCAATTTAAGAATACTCTTCCAAAGGGCAAAACAGTACGAACAAACTAGCTTTAAGGGGCTTTTTAACTTTATAAACTTTATAAACAGGCTCAGAAGCAGTTCAGGAGATATGGGTAGCGCTAAAACCTTAGGTGAGAACGAAGATGTAGTAAGAATAATGAGTATACACAAAAGTAAGGGACTAGAATTCCCGGTAGTAATACTTTCAGGATGTGGAAAACAATTTAACCTTATGGACTTGAACAAAAGGATCTTATACCATGAAGAATTAGGCTACGGCCCAGACTATGTGGATTATCAGAGAAGACTAACCTTCCCCACAATAAAGAAGGTGGCTATAAAGAAGAAGTTTAAGCTGGAAAGTTTGTCGGAAGAAATGAGAATTTTATATGTAGCCTTCACCAGAGCCAAGGAAAAACTTATAATAACAGGTTCTGTGGCAAACCTAGAGAAATCTGCCCAAAGATGGTGTTATGCAGCCAATCAGGGACAAGATTCAGTGGCAGACTATGAAGTAGTTAAGGGCAAAAACTATATGGACTGGATTGGTATGGCTTTAGCAAAACATAAGGACGGAAAAATCATAAGAGATATAGCAGAAAGCCACGTTAATATTACTTCACAAGATGAGTTATCCACATGGGAAGTTAAATTGTGGAAAAAACATCATATAGTTATAGATAAAAATGTGGAAAGTGTGGATAAAACTGTAACTGACTCCGATAAAGGGTTAATTATTGAGAAGAATGAAAGGGATAAGTATTCTGAAGAAATAAGAAGAAGGCTGGATTGGAAGTATAAATACATAGATGCATCAAAGATACCTGCCAATATCAGCGTATCAGAATTAAAAAGAGCAGCAGCAGAGGATCTGGATGATGGTAGCAGCTTTAACCTTATTAAGACACAAAATATCAAAAAGCCAAAGTTTTTGCAGGAGGAAAAGGGACTTTCACCTGCAGAAAGAGGAACTGCCCTACATTTTGTAATGCAGAAGCTAGATTTTAATAAGATCTACACTACTCAGCAAATACAACAACAGATAGACTCTTTAGTAGAAAAGGCCTTTATAACAGAGGAACAGGCAGCTGCAGTTAATCCTTTTAAAATACTAAAATTCTTTAAGAGCCCTTTAGGCCAAAGAATTTTAAAGCTGCATAAGGAGGGCGGCAAGATTTATAGAGAAGTTCCCTTCTATATAGATATGCCTGCCACTACCATAAATCCATCTCTACCTAAGGAAACCTATGATAATGAAATGGTAAGACTTCAAGGAGTTATAGACACCTACTTTGAAGAGGAAGATGGGATAGTGCTGTTAGACTATAAGACCGACTATGTGGGGGAAGAAGTTAAGGTAGAAGATATCAAGGAACGTTATAGAATACAAATACAATACTACAGCGATACCTTGGAAAAGGTAATGGGATTGCCGGTGAAGGAAAAGTATTTGTACTTGTTTTATACTGGTGAGATTGTGGAAATGTGACTATAGTGAGGGGGGATTAGATGGCAACCTGGATGAGCCATTTCAGAGTAGCAGACTACTTTATAAATAAGCTAGATGTCTTAGAAAAAGAATTCATAGTAGGCAATATAGCTCCTGACTGTGGGGAACCGGATGAAGAGAGAAGAGAGTTTAATCCTCCTAGCAAGGTTACCCACTGGACACCCAGTGGCTATAAGAGAGATATTGATAGAGAAGCCTTTTATAAAATCTACTTAGATAACTACAAAGATTTAAGCAAAAAGAAATATTCCTTTTATCTTGGATATTATGTACATTTGCTAACGGACCAGCAGTTCACAAGGCTAATTGCTGTGCCTAAGGAGAATAAATATAGTAAGGAGTTTGAGGAGAACCCAGACTTTATATGGGTTATGAAGGAAGATTGGTATGATATTGATCACCTATACCTGCAAAGGAATCCAGACTTCTATACTTTCAAGGTCTTTTCTACTGTGGAGGAGTTCCCTAATGAATATTTGGACTACTATTCTCAGACAGCTATGATAAAGCAAATAAAGTATATAATTGACTTCTACAAGAGCTATGATGGGCAGGGCTTAGATAGGGTGTACCAGTACCTTACTCCAGAAGAAATGGATGATTTTGTGGATAAGGCTTGTGAAAATATTGAGAAGGTACTTATGGATAAGGGAATGCTGAGAAAATAAAATTGTATTGCTTGCCCTACTACCAAATTTATCCGTCAACTCTTTTTTTAACAGAGCAACATAGTGAAATAATAAATATCCTAGCTATTAAATGCCCGTTGTCATATAACTAGGGGTTGCAGCTAATAGCTAATAGAACACCAAAAGGCTGTTGCACAACTAACACTTTTGTCAGTTGAGCAACAGCCTCTTTTTATGCATTGATTCCTTGAAGGAGATTTACCACCCTTGGCAATTCTACAGTAAAGGTAGTAACTTGATTTTCAATACTTTTTACAGAAATCTTT
>JAAYTB010000056.1 GCA_012523855.1 Clostridia bacterium | reverse complement strand
TATACGAATTTTCATAGTAATAGGTTAGGGCTCTGAAAAAAATATTTTGATTTCTTGAAAAATCATCAGACCAATTACCATCACCTCTATGACAATCACTCATTAATACAATTCTGGAAGAATCGTCAAAAACCACTTCCTCTGATGACTGAAAAATCTTAGAAATTCGCTGTAAGGAATTCACAGTATCCTCCTACTATAATCAAAGTAATCTTATAGTTCAATATATTCATATGGTTTTTTCTACAGAACAGTTTTCAAGCTAAAAAAGCTACCAACATATAATGCTGGTAGCTTAGAAACTTTCCTTTAAACGTCTCCCTGTTCTACATCTGCTTTAAAGGGTGTATAGTATTCCAAAGGTATTTTAAAGCAAGCCATACTTTCTAGCTTACTGAAAAAATCGTCTGTGCACTTACAGTCATAAGTCCAAAGGTTTGTCTCTAAATTTTCTAATTCTGAATTCGGCATATAGTATAATGTAAAAATTAGTTGTTCCATGTAGTCTACTTCCCCATCTACTTTAAATATAAATTGTCTAACAAATTCAAAGTAAAATAAATCTTCACCGGTAAAATCATATACACCACATTGAAATAGTAGAGCATCATCTTCACAATCTACTTTGATGTCACTAAAAGTCTTGAAAGTTTGATAGGCTAGTTTAGGATTTGGTTTTTCAAAGTCAAAATTTGATTCTTTTAACATTTTAATTAATTTGTCCTTGGCCTCACTTGATTTTATCATTTTTTCCTCCTGATTAAATCATAACTTTATACTTTTTCTTCTATATACCATTATTTGGGATTATTATAGCATAATTTTTCCCTTTCGTCATTATTTATAAGAGAAAACTGATTAAATAAATCCACTTGTAAATCTTGTGAATAATATGATATTATCAACACAAATAAATATTATACATAGATTTGAGGTAAACCATGATTAAATTTGAAAAAAATGCAGAACTTGATAGAGCAATGAAAAATCTTATACTATCCATGGTAGATATGGACAACTATCTTACAGAAATACTAGCTTATAATGAACGGGTTTTAACATCCAAGATGGAAGAGGAAGTTTTGAACATACTTGATAAATATAAGATTCCTCATAATGGGTTAAAATACGATATTAAAATACTTACAGAAAACCCCTATTATAGAGATATTAAGCTTAATAATGTAGATACTTCTACTGTCTGCTATGAAAACGCCATTATTAAGAAAAGAACTTTGATGAATATGGAATTCCACAGACCTGCGGGAAAATACCTCTTTCATTATCATCCTGTTGGCTATTTTGATAGGGATATCCATTTGCCAGTTTTAAAGGAAGAAGGTCGGGTATGGATGTCACCTGCTGTTAGCGAAATTGAAAGCATGAGGGAAGGCATTGAGAAAGGCCATGGAAAATGTATGACAATGGGCCTAGGCATAGGATTAATTCAATATATGTGGCTACTGAAAGAAGATGTTGAAAGCGTCACCGTTGTTGAATTTAATAAGGATGTTATAGATTTGTTTGATAGGTACATAAGACCTCAGTTTAAGACCGACAAGAAGCTTGAAATCATCCACGGCAATGCCTTAGACTATTATAATAAAGATTTTTTAACTCAATTTGATTATGGATATATTGACTTCTGGGAATCTACAGAAGATGGTTTAGAAATGTATATGAAGCTTATGGAAAAAAGGCTCTTCCTCCCCCATGTGGATTTCTGGATAGAAGACTCTATTCTAAATGATGTGAAATATATTGTTAGCTCTTACCTTTACGACTTATATGAAGGGAAAGGTGTGGCAAATTTTATTTCCTCCATGGTCGGTGAGTCAAAAGTAGTTGCCAAAAAGGCTAATAGGTACTTTAAAACAAGGAATGATATCATTAAAAGTGAAGAAGAATTATTGAATATAATACATGATAAAAGTGTTTTAAGAGAGCTATTATCACACTAGTAAAAAGACCAGGGCTTGTTAACAAACCCTGGTCTTTTCTAATTACCAGCTAAAGCTTTTTTACGCCAGTTACCTCTCTTGAAAAATATACTTGTAATAATAGATCCAATAGTCCAAGAAACTAATAGGGAAATAACGGTAGACTCAAATCTTCCTGTTGGATACTCTGGGCTTCGTGTTAGATATGCGATACCATAAGCTATGGGCATACGAAGAAGAACAGTGGTAATTAAAGAAATCCACATTGGAGTCATAGTATCTCCTGCTCCACGCATTACCCCAGATAAACTTTGAGTAACAGCCATAGCAATATAACCTAATGCAAGGATCCTCATCATATACATACTTAAGTTAACTAGTTCACTTGTATCAGTAAATATTCTCATTATATACTTACCGAAAGTTAAAATTAAAATGGTTATAGAGGTGGAAACAATAACCGCCATCAGGGTACCGTCTTTAGTCCCCCTCCTCACTCTATCCATTTTTCCAGCACCTATATTCTGGCCAGCATAAGTAGTCATGGCAGCCCCAAATGTAAAGTTAGGCATCATGGCGAAACCATCTATTCTCATAACAATTACATTTGCAGCTATGACCATCTCGCCAAAGCTATTGGTAAGGGATTGCACAACAATTAGTGCCAATGAGAAAATAGCTTGGGTTATACCAGAGGGTAATCCGAGTTTTATAAGCTTAGAAGCATATTTCTTGTCTAATTTCAACATTTCCCAGTTCAAATCAAATACTTCTTTCATTTTCAATAACTTAATAGTACATAATAATGCTGACAGACCTTGAGCAATGGCAGTAGCCAGCGCTACACCTGCAACTCCCATGTTTAGTCCTGCAACAAACCAAATGTCAAGGACTACATTAAGGACTGTAGAAATAAGCAAGAACAAAAGAGCTGTTGCTGAGTCACCTAGACCACGAAGAATCCCTGCTAAAATATTATAATAAGTTAAACCAGCAACACCTATAAAAAGAATGTTTAGGTAGTCTACACACCATTGATAGATGGTTTCTGGTGTATTAAGTATGGAAAGTAGTGGCTTGGTTAAAATAGGCCCTATAATCATAATTATTAATGAAGCAATAGCGTTAAGTGTTATACATACCCCTATAGTACATGAAAGCTTTTTTCTTTCCTTAGCTCCGAAATATTGCGCTACCATTATACCTGCACCAGTAGCAACTCCTACAAAAAGAACTAATAAGAGATTCAATATAGGACTTGCACTACCAACAGCAGCTAGAGCATTGTCACCTACATATTTACCTACAATAATAGAATCTGCTGTATTGTAGAACTGTTGAGCAACATTACCTAGTAGCATTGGAAATGCAAATTTAGCAATTCCTTTCCAGGGACTACCTTCCGTTAAATCTTTAGCGGCAAATAATTCTTTAAATTTACTCATCTGACTTTCTCCTTAGTTGAATTTTTATAATCAATCAAAAACTGACAAAGAATCTCCTTCGTCAGTTTGATTAATCATAACATTTTTCTTTTAATAAAATCTACTTCCCTTTCTATTAACTTAGTATCCTTATAATCTAGCTTAAGTTTAGAAATAGTACTAATGTAATGACAACCTACGCCAATTCCCCAGCCAGTTGCAGATAGAAGGAATAAAGTCATACTATGAAACAAAAATAGGCTCATAATAAAAATGCCTGTATTTACTACACAATAACTACCAAAGTGAGTAAAAAACTCCTGCTTTGTTTTTAATCGTCTTTTAGCTAACTCATAAATTTCCTTCTCTAAAAGTTCTTCCTCAGAAAGGACTTTTCCATAATTATCTTTATCTTCATTAATTCTTGGAATTACTCTTTCCTTAGGCATATATGAACCCTCCTCACAAACTACACTGTAAATAAATTATATCATTATTTTAAATTGAAGTAAATT
>JAAYTB010000055.1 GCA_012523855.1 Clostridia bacterium | reverse complement strand
TATTAAAATTTAAATTTTAAGCAATTGTATTGAACATCTCGAACATTGGCATTACCATAGCCAATACTATAAAGCCTACCACTGCTGCTAAAACAATGATTATTAAAGGTTCTATCATTGTAGTTAGCTGCTGAACAGCTGTATCAACTTCGTCATCATAGTACTCCGCAGTTCGATCCAATATACTTTCTAAGGTGCCAGTTTCTTCCCCTACCTTAATCATCTGTGTAAGCATTAAAGGAAACACATCAGCCTGCTCCAAAGTCTCTGCTATAGGTTGTCCCGCTTTTATATCTTCTTTTGCCTCTAATATATGTTTTTTAACAACTTGATTACCAACTACATCAGCACATACTTCAAGACTGGATATTACCGGAAGTCCACTGGACATCAACATTCCAAAGGTTCTGGCAAACCTGGCAGTAACTATTTTTAAGTACATTTTACCTACAAAGGGAAAGGATAATTTTAATTGATCAAATTGTTCCTTTGCTTTATCATCCCTTTTTATATACAACCTAATGCCTAATACCAAAGTAGCCAGTATTAAAAAAATCACAAAACCAAATTGTCCTAAAAAATCACTTAAAGATAGTAACATTCTTGTAGGTCCTGGCAAGCCTCCATCACCAGTTTCCAAATTTTGAACAAAGATTGGTAAGACCCAAGTAATTAGGACTGTCACCACTATTATGGCAAACACACTTAAAATTATTGGATAAGTGGTTGCTGATTTAACCTTCTGTGTTTGCTTATAGCTACTATCATAATAGTCTGCCATTCTAAGCAATACTGAATCTAAATTTCCTGAAACTTCCCCTACACTAATCATATTGACTAGCATATCAGGTAGATCTTGGTGTTCGGCCATAGCAGCTGAAAGACTCTTACCTTTCTGAACACTGTCATGAACATTGTCTAGTATTCCCTTTAGCTTCTTGTTGCTTGTTTGCATTCTAACAATATCCAAAGCTTTCATAATAGATATTCCAGAAGCCACAGAATAAGCAAACTGCCTACAAAATATGGATATTTCCTTTACTGGAATAGCAAAGTATCTATTTAAGTCTAAGTTGTCGATTTGATTATAGATCTTTACAGACAGGGGATAGTAGTTTTGCTGCCTTAAATTGCTTATTACAGCAGCCTCATCTAGAGCCTCCATCTTTCCCTTAACAATCTCGCCATTAAACCCTCTAGCTTCGTACTGATAAAGCGGCATGTTGTCACCCCTTACTTAATTATTCCTTCAACATAGTTACTCTCAACATTTCACTAACGGTAGTTTGTCCATTTAGTACCTTGTTAGCGCAAGCCATGTTTAAAGTTTTCATACCCTGCTTTATACACAGGTCTTTTAACTCATCAGTATTTCCTTGTCTAATTATCACTTCTCTAATTTCCTTGTTAAACTCCATAATTTCATATATACCAACTCTACCTTTATAGCCACTATTATTACAGAAAGGACAACCTTTTCCTTGATATAAGGTTACTCTCTGTCCCTTATCCACTCCTAATTGTTCCTTTTCAAAATCATTAGCCTCATATTCTTCCTTACACATTGGACAGATCCTTCTAACAAGTCTCTGTGCAATGATGCCGTTAACAGAACTAGCTACCAAGTAAGGTTCAAGTCCCATATCTTGTAATCTAATAACAGAAGAAGGAGCATCATTAGTATGTAGAGTACTTAAAACTACGTGTCCTGTTATAGCAGCTCTAATGGCTATTTCAGCAGTTTCACCATCTCTAATTTCACCTATCATTATAATGTCAGGGTCTTGTCTTAGGATGGACCTTAAACCTGCTGCAAAGGTCAGACCAGTTTTTGCATTAACGCTAACTTGGTTTACTCCTTCTAAAACAAATTCAACTGGATCTTCAACTGTAATTATATTTTTTGACTCATCATTAAGCTCTCTCAATACTGTATATAAGGTTGTAGACTTACCACTACCAGTAGGACCGGTAACTAGAACGATACCGTGAGGTTTAGATAAAATTCTATCAAGCTTTTCATCATCTTCCTGATCTAGGCCTAGTACAGACCTTTCCACTAAGAAGTTTTCTCTGTCCAATATTCTAATAACAACCTTTTCCCCATTAACTGTTGGTAGTATAGATACTCTTAGGTCTACACCTTTTCCATCAACAGTTGTCATGATTCTACCATCTTGTGGTATTCTTCTTTCCGCTATGTTTAAAGAAGCTAGTATCTTAATTCTGGTAATAAGAGCACTTTGGGTTTCCTTTGGTGTTCTCATTATCTCTCTAAGCTCACCATCTACTCTATAACGGACCTTTACATAGCTTTCAAAAGGTTCAATGTGAATATCACTAGCCTTGGATCTGATAGAGTTTTCAATAATAGTATCTACCAACCTTACTACTGGTGCATTTTTAACGTCATCCAATTCCGCTTCTTGTTCTTTTGACTCTGAAGTTACCTGCTTTGAGGAATGTTCTTTCGTCAATTCATCTGCAGCTTTTTGTGCAAATTGGGAAGAGTAGTATTTAGCTATAGCATTTCTTATTTCTTTTGTACCAGCAATGAGTGGTTCCACCTCATATCCGCTGACAATACTTACGTCGTCTAAAGCAAATAGATTTAAGGGGTCAGACATTGCTACATACAAGGTGTCGTATTCAATATAGACAGGAATAAGGTTGTACTTAAGTGCAAGATTTTCAGAAATTAGCTTGGTAACTTCCGGAGAAATATCCGTTACGCCTAAGTTTACCCTTCGTATACCTAGCTGAATCTCTAAGGTTGTTATGATATCCTCTTCTGCAATTATTCCACTATCAACAAGAATCTCACCCAAACGTTTACTAGAAGTTTTTTGCTTTTCTAAAGCTTCTCTTAATTGATCATGAGTAATTTTTCCATGTTCTATCAGTAAATCGCCTAGCTTTTTTCTGTTAAAACTTTTTATCATTTTTATTCTCCCAATCTAAATATGTTAGTAAATCGAAATGCACTAATATTATCAAAACTTATCAACATATACCTTGTGTCTCTAATTATACTCTAAAATACATATTTGTCAATAATCTACCACTAATTTTCTTGTTATAATTTTCTTATTATATACTCTTCTATAAAAGTGCTTAAAATCCTTTAAAAACATTGATTTTTCTATCTTTTTTATACGTCAACTATCGACATATTAAAACAAATTTAACGGGAATATTAATGAGAGTTAACTTTCCTTCTAATCTATTTACTTATTTTGTATTACTTGTTCTAAATTATCATGGTTTTGAGTTCTTATCCCTTATATGTCATTTAATAACTAAAAAAATAATTAGTCCGTAAAAAAAAGAAACCCTTCATCTTCATGAAGAGTTTCTTTTTATTTGAATATTTATACTTTATTTGTATTAATACATTCCATCCATGCCCATTCCTGCGCCAGGTGCTGGTGCTGGGTTCTTTTCTGGAATATCTGCTACTACTGCTTCTGTTGTTAAGAATGTTGATGCAACAGATGCAGCATTTTGAAGAGCACTTCTAGTAACCTTTGTTGGGTCAACTATACCAGCTTTAATCATGTTTACATATTCTCCACGTAAAGCATCATAGCCTACCCCTGCTTCGCTATTTTTAACCTTGTCAATGATTACAGAACCTTCAACTCCAGCGTTAGCTGCAATTTGTCTTACAGGTTCTTCAAGAGCTCTCTTTATAATGCTAATACCAACCTTTGCATCAGCATCTTCTACATCAATGTTTGCAACCTTGTCGATAACGTTAATGTAGGCTGTTCCACCACCAGGAACTATACCTTCTTCTACAGCTGCCTTTGTAGCTGCTAGAGCGTCTTCTATTCTTAATTTCTTTTCCTTAAGCTCAGTTTCAGTAGCTGCACCAACCTTGATTACAGCAACTCCGCCAGCTAATTTAGCTAGTCTTTCCTGAAGCTTTTCTCTGTCAAAGTCTGAAGTAGTTTCTTCTATTTGTCTCTTTATTTGAGCTACTCTGTTATGGATTTCAGTTTTATCACCTTTACCATTAACTATTGTAGTGTTTTCCTTTGAAATTTTAACACTTTCAGCAGTACCAAGCATGTCTATAGTAACTTCTTTTAAGTCTTTTCCTAATTCTTCTGATATTACTTCTCCACCAGTAAGAATAGCTATATCCTGAAGCATTTCCTTTCTTCTGTCGCCAAAGCCAGGTGCCTTAACAGCAACACAAGTGAAAGTTCCTCTTAGCTTGTTAACTACTAATGTAGCCATAGCTTCTCCTTCAACGTCTTCAGCTATGATTAATAGCTTCTTACCTTGTTGTACAATCTGTTCAAGTATTGGAAGGATTTCTTGAATATTTGAAATCTTCTTATCAGTTATAAGTATATATGGATTGTCTAAGGATGCTTCCATCTTGTCTGTGTCAGTAGCCATGTATGGGCTTACATAACCTCTATCAAACTGCATACCTTCAACTACGTCTAATTCAGTTCCCATGGACTTGGATTCTTCTACAGTGATAACACCTTCGCTTCCTACTTTTTCCATAGCGTCTGCAATAAGCTTACCGATTTCTTCATCTCCAGCAGAAATTGCTGCTACTCTTGATATGTCTTCCTTACCTTCTACTGGTCTGGAAATCTTCTTGATTTCTTCTACAGCCTTATCCACTGACATTTTGATACCGTTTCTTACTAGCATTGGGTTAGCTCCGCCAGTTACGTTCTTTAAGCCTTCCCTTATAATAGCTTGAGCTAGTAAAGTTGCAGTAGTAGTACCGTCTCCAGCTACATCATTAGTCTTTGTAGCAACTTCTTTAACAAGCTGAGCTCCCATGTTTTCGTATTGATCCTCTAATTCAATTTCACGAGCAATTGTAACTCCATCGTTTGTTATTAATGGTGAACCAAATTTCTTATCTAATACTACGTTTCTTCCCTTTGGTCCAAGGGTAACTTTTACTGTATCTGCAAGAGTATCAACACCATTTTGCATTCTTCTTCTTGCATCTTCACCAAATATTATGCTTTTAGCCATTCTTATTCCCTCCTATACTGCTATTTATATTATTCTACAACGGCTAGAATATCGTCTTGTCTTACTATGGTGTATTCTTCTCCATCTAATTTAACCTCTGTACCAGAGTATTTGGAGATAATAACCTTCTCACCAACTTTAACTTGCATTGTAACTTCTTTTCCATCTACAAGCCCACCAGGACCAACAGCTACAACTTCTGCCTCCTGTGGTTTTTCTTTTGCACT
>JAAYTB010000054.1 GCA_012523855.1 Clostridia bacterium | reverse complement strand
TGCTTCTATCATATCAATAGCTCTAGCCACTTGATCAACAGTGGCAAAACCATTTATATTTGAAATAACAAGGCCCTCTTTTAATACTTCCCTCACAACCTTAAAAGAGGCTTCATAATCCTTGTCAGCTACAGCTATGGCCTGAGACCCTACTGCCATTGGTATATTAAAGTTCCCTGCTATTTTAGCCAGATTTTTATTTATTTCTACTGCCCTTTGAAATCCTCCAGTCATGGCATTTATCATTAGAGGGAAGCTTATAGTCTTTCCTAAAAAGTTAAGTTTTGTATCTATCTCATAAAAATCTATTTCTGGTAGAGCATTATGTTCCAAATATATGTATTGAAAATAATTATCACTTTGAAATTTACCCTGTAAAAAATTGTCTATGTGTTCTTTTTTTCTTAAGCTTCTTATTTCACTCTTTGCTTTTAACTCTTCCAAGGTCCTCTCCCCTTATATGGCTTTTTGATATAATGCCACAGCTTAGCTAATTATTACTTAAAATTCTTAAATCCGTAATTTAAGAGCTTTATAGCATCAGGATAATGGCATTTCGTCGATGAATGTAAAGCAACTATAAGTCTTCGACCATTTCTTTTTGCACTAACAACATAGGAAAACTTTGATTGTATAGTATAGCCTGTTTACCCTCCTTCAATACCATCAAATTAAAACTGGCTGCCCTTTCTTACCATTTTATTTTCGTTGGGTATGGGATACCTTATTCTTGCATTGTTTTTGGGACAGATGTAATAAACTCTGTTGTCAGCGGCCATCTGTAAATATTCTGGCCGTTTTACAAGTTCTCTCATTATTAGAGCCAGATCCTTCACCGTTGATCTCTGCTTATGCTGATAGCGGCCACTTGGATTAACAAAGTGGGTATTGGCTAAGCCTAACTCCTTAGCCCTCTTATTCATCATTTTCGAGAAATTTTCAACAGAACCAGCCATATGCTCTGCCAGTGCATTGGCACAGTCATTGCCGGAAACAAACAAAAGGCCATATAACAAGTCTTTTACCGTAACTTCTTCCTTTTCCTTTATACCTGCCTTGCTTCCATCGATAAGGGGAGGATTTTTAGAGTATAGAATTTTTCCACTAGCTCCATCCATAAGAATTGCATTTTCTGAGCTTATTGCCGGTGGATTCCCTTTGGCAAAAACCTTAACGTCATTACTTAAGAAGATAAATAGTAGCAGTAAAAACACTAGTCTTTTCTTTATATGTTTTTTATTCATTTCCTCTCCTTTCCTAAAGCCAACATAGAAGTATTGTTTTTGAAACATATTAGATATAGGCAAAAATCCTAATACCAGTATTATTATATGACTTTTTAAGCATTATAAACCAAAAAAAGCATGCAGTTGTACACCACATGCTCTTTAAACACTTGATCTTACTTTAATTATATTTGATTTCCTTAAGCTTCACTTGAGAAAGTAACTTTTCCACTTCATTCTTCTTACATAAGTCCATGGAAAAGGCTGTAGCACTACCTGCAGCCACACCATATCTAAAGGCCTCTAATATATTTTTAACCTCCACATATTTTCTTAAAAAACCGGCTATCAAAGAGTCTCCTGCCCCTACAGTATTTACAGCTTTACCTACTGGAGCAGAAGCATAACATTCCATCTCATTATTAAGAAGAAGGGCTCCTTCCTTTCCTAAAGATACAATAACATTTTGAGCTCCCAAGGTTAATAGCTTCTTACCATAGAATACTGCCTCTTCTAAACTATCTATCTTTACCTGAAATAAGTCTTCCAATTCTTCTTTGTTAGGTTTTACTAATAAGGGTTTGTACTGAAGGCTTTCCAAAAGGACCTGTCCCACTGCATCTATAATAAAATCCTTATTGTTCTTTGAACTTTTCATGATTTGACCATAGGCATTGCTAGGAAGGCTACTTTGTACATTGCCAG
Organism: Clostridia bacterium; assembly: GCA_012523855.1. GTDB lineage: Bacteria > Bacillota > Clostridia > Clostridiales > Clostridiaceae > Clostridium_AU. Next base: position 15,917 of record JAAYTB010000054.1, on the reverse strand, counting down.
CTAAAACTATAAAGCTATCTGCCTGCAAGGAGTGAATTTTATTAATTAGCTTTAATAAATACTTCTCTTTAATTTCAGGTCCAGGGGCATTAATTTCCGTTTCTTCTTTAGACTTTATTTTTACATTAATCCTAGTATCACCATCAACCACTATAAAGTCTGTTGCTACACCCTCATCTTCCAAAAAATCAACTACATATTTGCCTGTAAATCCTCCTATAAAGCCTAAGGCTTTGCTTTTTACACCAAGATTATTCAAAACCCTTGATACATTTATACCTTTTCCCCCAGGAAATTTGTAATCTTCTATTGGCTTATTTAAGTTTCCTATTTTAAAATTATCCAATTGAACAATATAGTCTATAGAGGGATTAAAAGTAACGGTATAGATCACTAAATTCACAACCTTTTCCTTTGATTATCACTGCTTAAATTGCCTTTTTGTAATTTTAATTTCTTGCAAGAACCTATCTTCAACAAAAGAATCTATATCTCCTATGATATGAAGATTTTCAGCTGGTAGAAAACCTCCAGCCATAGTTTTATGTCCTCCTCCGTTACCAACTTCCTTTAACACATCATGCACTAACTTACCGGCATCTAAATAATCTAATTCATTTCTAACAGAGAACTTTATACCAGAGTCCCTAGGAGAATATACTACTGAAAATTCAACCTCTTGTATAGATATAATAAAGTCAGATATAGTACCTAATAAGGAGTCTGGACAATCCATATTTACATTGGCAAAACCTACATTGTCATAAACCTTAATATTTTTTATTGCATTGCCGTAAGCTAATAATTCTTCAAATTGCAGACTATTAGTTTGAATTTTATTAACTATTTCAATGTCTGCTAACTTATAAAGGATGCAGAACATATCTAAGTCTAAATGAGATACTCCCCTAGTTAAGTCTAAGGTGTCCATTTTTATACCATATAATAAAGCGGTGGCTACATTTTTAGGTATTTCAATATTATTTTCAATAAAGTAACTGGCAATAATAGTAGAGCAGGCTCCTATTTCTGGCCTAATATCTGAAAAATAATAGTCAGTCTTTTGAAAGATTGGATGATGATCTATGGCAGCAATTTCATTGCCTATAAAATCCTCCAAGTTAGAATTTCCTTTTTGAGAGTCAACTAAGATTATTAAATCGTCCTCCTCCATATTATGGATGTCATCTATGTTAATTGCTCTAATTCCTAGCAACTCTATCATCTTCTGGGTGTTATATTTATCAATTTCACCTTTATAGCATATTTCTCCTTCTATCCCCCTCTGAAGTAAAAGATACTGTAAACCAAAGGCGCTACCTACAGCATCAGGGTCCGGGGAATTATGCATTTGAATAAATAATTTATTGTGCTTTTCTATATATTTAACTAATAAATCTAACTTACTCATCTTTATAATCCTTTCATTGATATCTAAATTTCTGCTAAATTGATTTTATCATATATCATTTCAATATAAAACCTTTCCTTCTAATATATTGTTACCACGGCCTAAAAAGGGACCAAGAACAGCGATTATTATACACCACTATTCAATAGTCCCTACAATATAGTAACTTTCTTTTATTTGCAAGATCTTAAAAGTATTTATCCCTTATCGTTTTCCTACATCATAAGGCTCCCCTGCTGCTCTAGGTCCTACAGCGTTCTTAGAAAACAAGACTAAGGCAACTAAGGTTATTACATAGGGAAATGTTGTAAGCAATATGGAAGGTAGTCGATTTAAGCTAGGAAATAAAGGTGCTATTTCCGAAAGAGTTTTAGCAAAGCCAAAGAAAGCTGCTGCCCCTAATGCATTCCACGGTTTCCACTTGCCAAAGATTAAAGCAGCCAAGGCTAAAAAACCTAGACCTGTATATATTAAAGTGGAAAATTCTTTTACCAAGGTGTTAATCAATAATCCTCCTCCTAGGCCTGCTAATATACCTGACATAATTACTCCTATATATCTCATTTTCACTACGCTTATTCCAACAGAATCCACTGCTTGGGGATTTTCTCCACAGGCCCTTAATCTCAAACCAAAACGTCTGTGATAGAGAACATACCAACTTATAAGAACAATAATTATTGATATAAAAGTTGTTGTATAGGTATTTCGAAAAAACAAGTTTCCTATAATGGGTATCCTAGAAAGAATAGGTACATCCCATAGTTCTAAGCCCATTACAGGTATTACACCGCTACCTTTATTAATACTTCTTGAAAAAAAGATAGTAAGTGCTGGGGCCAATATATTTATTGCAGTGCCACTAACCACCTGATCTGCTTTCATACTGATACTGGCAAAAGCATGCAAGAGAGAGCACAAGCCACCGGCTAGAGCTGCAGCCAATAGGGATATATATACCGCTGAAGGCCCTAACACACTTTCATATTTGAAAATAACAAAGGCAGATGCAAAGAAACCAATGCCTAATAAGCCTTCTAAGCCAACATTGATTACTCCACTTCTCTCACTAAAAAGTCCCCCTAAGGCTATTAAAAACAGGGGTACAGTATATGTAATGGCCAAAGGAATAATAATCTGCAAGGCATTCATTAGCTGCCACCTTCTTTCTTTTTGAATATATTAGCAACTCTTTGTAGCCAATTCTCAACATTAGGCTTGTAGCTGCAAAGTAAACAATTATTGCTACTATAATTGGCACAAGTTCATTAGGTACCTTAGTAGCAGCGTTCATAAATAAGCCTCCTGCTTGTGGCAGGGAACCGACTTTAATATTATTGGTATAGCCTAGATAATATACTGCTCCAGCAAGTCCTGCTAAAGCTCCAGAAATCATCATAGAGAAAATCATACTTCTATTAACTTTTATACCTGCATATTTGGAGGCATGAATATTGAAACCTACTGCTTTTAACTCATAGCCGAAAGTAGTTTTTTCTAATATCCACCATACTAACACCGCTGCTGCAATAGCCAAAAACAATCCCAGGTTTACACTAGAGCCATGAAACAATTTTGTTAATCCTTCCACTCTTAAAGAGGCTGTTGGTTTTATTATGGCAGATTCAGTTTCAAAAATTCCCTTAAGGAAGGTCTGAACAAAATAATATACAGACCAAAGGGATATGTAATTCATCATTATTCCTGTTACTACTTCATTAATTCCATACCTAGCCTTAAAAACACCTGGCAAAAGGGCCTATAGAGCCCCTCCTAAAACAGCTGCTGTCACTGCTAAAGGTCCATGTATATAGAAGGGCAATGAAAGCTTTGCTCCAATAAAGACTCCAAAAAAACCACCCATTAACATTTGCCCAGGTACTCCAATATTGAAAAGGCCTGTTTTAAAAGCAAAGGCAATAGAAAGCCCAGTTAATATTAGAGTAGTAGTGTTTAAGAGAGTATCTCCAAAACGCTTGTTAAATAAAATATCTCCTAATGTGGCATTTGAAGGCACTTGTATTATAAAGCCTGCACCTCTTAAAAGTCCTTCGTAGGCCTTTATTGGGTCATATCCAGTAAGAAGCATTACCAAAGCTCCGGTTATAATTCCAAGTATAACCGCCAGTAAAGAAACTAAAAATTTATTTCTACCCATTCTAGCCTTTTCCTCCTCCTGCCATCATTAAGCCAAGTTCTTTTTCGTTTGTTTTATCTGAATCAACAATTCCTACTATTTTTCCCTCATACATTACTGCAATTCTGTCAGATAAGTTCAGTATCTCATCTAGATCCAGGGAAAAAAGCAGTATTTTTTTACCCTTATCTCTTTCTTCTATAAGCCTTTTATGAATATATTCAATTGCACCTACATCTAATCCCCTAGTAGGTTGAGCTACTATTGAAACCTGAGGGGACCTATCAATCTCCCTTGCAATAATAGCTTTTTGCTGATTACCTCCAGACATACTCCTTACAATAGTAGATGCTCCATGGGCAGATCTAACATCAAATTGTTCAATGAGCTTTCTAGCGTATGAGCGAATTTGATCCCTTTTAAGAACTCCACCCTTTGAAAAAGGAGGCCTGTAATAAGTTTGTAAGATAATATTATCTTCTAGTGTAAAGTCTAGTACCAAGCCATGTTTATGTCTGTCTTCAGGAATATGACCAAGGCCTGCTTCATTACGCTGTCTTATTTCACTTGTAGATATATCAATATTATTGATAAAAATTCTTCCGGATTGAGATTTTCTCAATCCGGTAATAGCTTCTATAAGTTCTGTTTGGCCATTTCCATCTACACCGGCTACTCCAAGAATTTCCCCAGCTTTAGCAGATAAGTTAAGATCCTTCACCGCCTGAACTCCTCTGTTTCCCACAACATTTAACTTCTCAATTCTAAACATATTTTTTCCTGGCTTGGCAGGGGCCTTATCAACCTTAAAGCTCACTTGCCTTCCTACCATTAATTCAGCCATTTTTTCCTCACTATTATCCTTAACATCAACTGTGGCAATTGACTTACCTCTTCTTATTACAGTACACCTGTCTGCTACTGTTTTAATCTCCTTAAGCTTATGGGTAATTATAATTATTGCTTTTCCTTCCTTGGCCATATTTTTCATTACACCCATCAACTCTTCAATTTCCTGAGGGGTTAATACTGCTATCGGTTCATCAAATATAAGTATTTCTGAATCCCTATATAACATTTTTAGAATTTCAACTCTTTGCTGCATGCCTACAGATATATCTTCAATGATCATATCAGGATCCACAGCTAATTTATATCTTTTAGACAATTCCTTAATCCGGTCCCTTGCATAATCTATATCAATCTTTAAGCCTTTAAGCTTTTCATTTCCTGATATTATGTTTTCTGTTACTGTAAAGTTGTGGACAAGCTTAAAATGTTGATGAACCATTCCAATGCCTAGATCATTGGCCACATTAGGATTAGGTATTTTTACTTCCTGCCCCTTAACTTTTATAGTCCCTCTATCTGGCTTGTATAAACCAAATAACACAGACATTAATGTAGATTTTCCCGCTCCATTTTCACCTAATAGAGCATGTATTTCCCCAGGCCGAACTTGAAGGGTTATATCATCGTTAGCTACTACACTAGCAAATTCTTTTCTTATATTTAACATCTCAATAATATAGTCCATGTCTTGCCCTCCATGGTTCTTAATATCTTACTTTAAAAAATCATCTACTTCCTTCTGTGTTTGAGGCACTACTATTTTTCCATCCTTTAATATACCTTGATCGTACTGGTCTGAATCAACACCTATTACCCAAACCTTTTCTCCTTTTTCCGACCTGGCCTTAGCTTCATTAAATACACCATTCCCAACTCCACCGGCAGCGTGGAAGATTATATCTATACCCTTACCGTACATGCCTGCTGCTAAGGTCTGGCCTGCAGGTATATTGTCAAAGGAGCCTTGATATTGGGCATCTGTTATACTGGCCTTAGTAGCTAGATTTTTATTGGCATAAAGTACTCCTGCCTGATAGCCGTAATAAAACTTCTCTACTGGTGGAATTTTCATACCACCTATAAAACCTAACTTACCAGTTTTAGAGGATAAGGCTGCAGCAAGGCCTACTAAAAATCCTGCTTCATGCTCATTAAAGAAAACAGAAACTACATTGTCATGATTTACAAATTTCTGATCTCCTCCATGGGGCTGCCCATCTATTAATATAAATGAAACATCCTTGTGGACTTCTGCCGACCTATTCACAGCAGTCTCCAGCTTAAAACCTGGTGCAACAATTATCTTGCTTCCTGTCTCTGCTAAAGTATCTATAGCATTTATGTAATCTGTTTCTTGAACATCATTTGGCTTAAGATACTGAGATTCTATAGTACCCTTCTCATCTTCATACCTTCGTATACCTTCCCAACTTCCTTGATTAAAGGATTTATCGTCTATAGTTCCTGCATCAGTAACCATACCTACCTTAATTTTTTCCTCAGTTTTAGTCCCTTTGTTAACATCATCTCCTGTTTCATCACCCTTTTGTACACAGGATGTGCATAGTGAAGTTATGAGCAATGAGGACACTATTGCTGATAAGATCTTTTTTCTCATGACTATTCCTCCTTGTTTTTTTCATACTAAAGCTACCCTCAGTTTGTATATGAATAGTATGTGTTTAATTTTTTCTTTTTATTTGATTTTTTTACATAAAAAACAGACACCTCACAAATGCTGTGTGGTATCTGTCTCTTAAAATTTCATATTTGATTTTTTTAATATTGAATATCTACTGTAGGCTATAATAGTTTTTGGAACTTTTCATAGACCTCAGGATAATTCCTCTTCAAATTAATAATTTTAAACTTCTCCTTGTCCACAAAGGCTTGAACTGTTTCTCCCTTAGCTAATAGCTTTTGGTCATTCTTCCTCTTAATATTATATGTTAATAATACCTTAACTGGACTTAATTCTTTCAAAGATGTTTCTATAAGTAAAATATCTCCGTATTTTGCCCCTTCCTTATACTTGCACCTTGTTTCCATAATAGGCATCATTATCCCCATTTGCTCCATCTCTGCATATTCCATACCAACTCCTCCAATAAAATCTTCCCGAGCAGCTTCAAAATAAACATAATAATTTGAGTGATGAACTATTCCCATCTGGTCTGTCTCAGCATACCTTACTTTTAATTCTGTAATACTCTTATACATGTTTCCTCCTCTTTCTATAGATAAGCATTTTAAAAGGACTATCTATATTAAAACTAGATACAACAATTTTAATGTTTTTATAAAAAATAATCAATGTTCGCTCTTTATTTCTGGAAAAGAAAGTAGATGGACAAGTAACTTTTAGAGTTTTGTCCATCTACTTTCTTCTTTAATAGAGCCTTATATATTATGAATATACACGAAAACCCACCTGAGCGGCAGCATATTTTATTGGATTAGCCTTAGTTTGATAAAAAGTTTGTACATCATTTATCCATAAAGGTACTGTATGATAATGCCGTTTATTAGCTTCTAATATCCAGATCTTATAGTCCTCATCTACAACAACATCAAAGCCTAGATCTCCGTAGTTTTCCTTTTGGGATTCTAAAGCCTTACAAATACTCACACAAGCCCCTATAATTTCTCTTTTGATTTTAAAGATCTCCTTCTGAGTTAAATTAAATTCATCATAAAATATATCTTCAAAGTAGGCAGTGCTTCCCCAGTTACTACAAATATCTCCTCTTGAGCCTATTAAAGCAATAATACCAGTACACTGCCAGTCTAAAGTTTCGTTCTTTTGCATTATTACTCTAAAATCCATGTGCCTTCCCTTAACCCTTAATGGATTAATAGCCTGTTGCACAATATACTTATAGTTCCTAACAATTTCGTCTTTTATATAGGCCGCTGTTTCTTCAGCTGTAGAAAATTTAATCATATCTTCTCCCTGTTTTGGCTGAAGACCATATCCTTCTTCCAATTTACTAACCTTATATAGACCTCTTGACAAGGTTCCATTTAAGGGTTTCAAGTAAGCAGCCCCATATTTATCTACCACATCTTCTAGATTCTTGAAATCTAAGTATAAGCTAGTTTTTGGTAGATATTGTACTGCTCTTTTACTTTTACTTATTTTCTTCCAAAACTCCCACTTGTTAAAGAAATTGGAGTTAAAAAGTTTATTATTTGTTTCTTCTTGTAATTGGCCCATTATATCATCTGATAACATAGTTCTAGAAAAGATAGACTCAGGTATAGGAAAGGTACCTGCTACCCAGGGCAATCCCCTACCTACAAAATTACTATCATAATAATAGCCCTCTACAGATTTGTTTTCAAAATCTATAATATCAGTAGAAAAAGCTACTAGTAGTCCACCTATTTCAGGATATATTAAAGTGTAGTTCAATAATTTAGTCAAGGTACTTTTACTCATTCTGGATCTTTCACTGGTCATTAATAATCCTATAATCGGTCCTATTCTAATGGAGCCCTTTTCTACTCTTATCTGATACTGGACCTTGTCTGGAATCATTAATTCCTTTATAACATTCTCAGACAATACTAGCTTATCAATCTCTAGTTTTTTACTTCTGATTAATTCAACCTCTGCAGCTTTCCCTGCTACTTTAATATTAATTCGACTTTTTTTAAAAGCAGAGCTTCCCTTCATAAAGCTTTCCGCTACTATTAACTGATCTTTGATACTATTATCACTTTCTATATTATAAAGCATTCTTATCTTCCTCCTCACTACCAAATCCCGCCAATGCCTTTCCATATCTAAGTGGGCCTGATAGGATATTGTAATAGGCTTGTATATCACTTGCTCTCAAGGCTATACCTGGGTGGGGCCTTCTATTATTTACTTCTATAAGCCATATATCCTTATTTGTATCTACTCCTAAATCTAGGCCTAAGGTTCCAAAATTGAAGCCATATTGGTCTAAGGTTTCACAGACTTTCACACACAAGGAAATCAATCTTTCTTTAAAAATGAAAGCCTCAGTATGAGAAGATGCTATAACATCTTTAATAAGATCCATTGCAGGCATAGCTGCACCTCCGCTGGATATATTACTTACAACACTGTCTTTAGCCCCTACTCTTGTTATCATGCTACTACACTGCCACTTCTTGCTTTCATCCTTTTGCATTACACATCGGAAATCTACTAAGCCACCATCATATTTAATTAAGTCAATGCCCTGTTGAATAATAAATTCCCCTGGTCTAAGCAAATTATCAATTTCCCTATATAGTTCTTCCCCCTCTTCCAATAACCTATCTTCATTGCTATCATCTTTTTTATATCTAAAACGTATTTTTTCTCCCTCTTTGTTAATCTTGATAACACCAAACCCCTTCATTCCCCCAATAGGTTTTGCATAGATATTTTGGTAATTTTCTATCATTTGGAATAAATCTTCTTTATTTTCATAAACTATAGTACGAGGAATATGATCTATAATATCAACTTCCTTTGAAAACCACTTGTAGGTATCCCATTTATCAAAATTATAATTATTAAAGGTACTGTCACCAATAAAAGTTAAGAAATGGTTTTCCCACTGCCTACTTAATTTTGATTTTCTATAAATTGATAATGGATAGGGGAAAGTCCCTTTATCCCAAGTATCTTTTTCAGGATTATAGCAATATCCTTCTATAGTGTTATTGTCCTTATTAACCTTGTCCAGTGAAAAGGTTATTATAGCACCGTTAATTCTTCCGTAGTCTATAACATTTAATGCAATTTCCTTAAGCATTCTCTTAGAAAGATCCTTATTCTTTTGGCAAGCTAGAATACCAATACAAGGACCAAGAATGATTTCTGCTCCCTTTACCTTCACCTCATAAGTTGGGTAGCTAGGAATGAAGAGCTGATCTGCTAGCTTTTTACTTAAAACAATATCATCGTATTCTAGTTCTTCAGAGATTAATATATCAGCAAAAAGTTTCTTTGCTCCAAAACTTACAAATCCCCATTTTCTTTTTCCTATATTTAAATTTTCTGCTAGTTGTGTACTTATAGTAATATTAGCTTTTGAAGATTGTTCTACCTTTATTTTAACTCTGTCATACATATCATTCACCTCAACTAAAATTGTCTTAAAAACCAGCCAAATAGGCTGCATATAACATTGGGGTATATCTTATCCCTAAATAGGTATCATAATCTAATTTCTTAAAACCCTTAAAACTAGGAAAAACATTAGCTTCTATAATCCAGGGCTTACCTTGTACATCTAGGGCAATATCTATTCCAAACTCGCCGAAATGATGATCCAACCTATCTAAACTCTTACATAGTTGAAAACATATATCATAAACATCTTCCTTTATCTTCTCCCTTTCTTTTTCTTCCACATCAAAAGATCTTTTCAATGCCTCATGAAGAGTTAAGGCATATCCTCCACGAGATATATTAGTAATTAAGTTTTTTTTAGCTGCAACTCTGCATTCCACACCAGAGCACTGCCATCTTTCCCTTGAATTCTTTTGCATTACTACTCGAATATCGTAAGGAGCGCCATCAACTTTGGCCATTTCCAAATATCTTTGTGTCAAATAACTATCAAAAAAATCTTTGTTTTCTAGGAAGAAATCCCTTAGCTTTTCATCATTGTCTAATAGAAATTCTTTAACATCCCTGTATCTATAATCAGAAACTTTAAAACCTTCTTCTATTTTAGATATAATACATATGCCTCTACCTCTAGATAAATAGATAGGCTTTAAAATAACATGGCCTACCCTATCTATAAAGGTTTTTACCTGTCTATAATCCACGGTAACTTCTGTATCTGGCAGATATTCTACTAATGTCTTTCTCTTCTTTATATGCTTATATAAATAAAACTTTCCAAATCTCCAAGAGTTAAACATCTTACCTTTAGTAGCTTCCATCAGTCTTTCTATTGTTTCTCTTCTGGAATGAAAGTCTCTTCTATATATGGCTGCTGGTATTGGAAAGCTACCATATTCCCATTTCTTATTGTTCCAATTATAATAGAGACCATAAATTGTAGAGTTTTTCCAATCAATAGTCCTTTCTGAGAAAGCGTATACCAGTCCTCCTATTTTCTTATATATGCCAAATCTATCAGAGTACTTTGTCATGTGTTCAGGGCTATAGAGATAATCGTGAGGTCCTAGTAAAAAACCTATAGTTGGACCTATAACAATTTTTTTGCCAGTAACTTTAATTTGATAGATTACTTCCCGTTGAATTTTTAATTTATCAACTAATTTACTGGATATAATAATTTTCATAGGGTTATCGTAATTTTCCCCACCTTTGAAATCTAATTCCCTAGAAATCCTTATATCTACATTGCTTGAACTCCTACCGAATACTACTTTTCCTACTTGCTCTAAATTCCTATCTACTCCTTCTGGTAAAGCCATTAGGTCTTTATTAGCAGGCGCTACTTCAAAACTTATCCACATATACTATTCCTCCTCTTACGTAGCCCTATAATAACGAGAAAGTGAAACCATATTCTTATAAAACTTCTTGCCTATGTCACCTTTTAATAATTCCTTGAAAAAATAACGATCTAAGCCCCCTAAGTGAAGGAAATATCCTTTACCTTCCTGACTAAATATAATGTCAATAAAACAATGTCCTATAGAAGGTAAATAATTGTTGATTTCCTGAATTGATTCCTTAGCTGCCTTTTCTGCATATTTTAGATTTAAATATTCAACTTCCTTAACATTGGAATCTGGGTAAAAAACATTCTTTAAAAGATCCCATTTATTATCGCTGTTTTTTTGCATGTAAATTCTACAAATTAGTGGATGATTATTAGATAATACCAAGTCAGGAACTTCAATAAACAGCCATCTCCGTTGACAAAGAGATGCATCTATATAATCACAGATATGACCTTTTTTAAAATATTGGGATCCTCGAACAATATCAGAATCTGGATCTGGATCAGGTTCAGCATAGATTAGTCTTCCTAAACTGGACCCTCTAGAAGGCATGATTAGATACTTTTTATCATATTCAGGCCTATAGTTCCTTTTTGATTTATCATAAATAAAGTAAGGTAATGCATAGTTAGCCACTTTATCATTGGAGGAAATTATCTCCATAATCATCCATTGATCAAATTTATTAATAAAATTTATCAATTTAAGGCCTTCCATTTCCTCTAATGCCTTCCGGACCTTTATACCTGCCCCTTCTCTCTGAAGACTAAAGTTGAAAATTATATTAGGCAAGGGTACTTGAACATTACGCAATTTTCCCTGAGATATTAATGTGCCGGAAACTAACCTTTTCTGTAGATTTATATTTGAAGTTGTAAAAACAATCATATCTTCATCAAATGAACTTTTATACTTTCGGAAAAGAGAATGCAAAATCTTTGCATATTCCTCTTCCATGTCGTTAGAACTCAATATGCCAATCACCTTTATCCCTCCTCAATTTAGAGTATGGCCACTTGTATCTTTTTGTGCTTAACATATAACTTGAAAAGCAAATGTTAAAAATATGTTATGCTGGAGGAATGTCCTTTTACACCATTCCTTTTATGTGTTAATATATTTGTAGATTTAAAATCCACAAGTTAGGAGTGCTAGTTTGAATAATTCACATCCATCTTTGAAACCTAGCTATAGGAAGATCCCTGTTTTAGACAAATTAGCCTATGGTATAGGAAATTTTAGTACAGGTGTTTCTATGCAAGTTATATCTGTTTTCCTAATATTTTATTGTACCAATATACTTAATGTTTCTGGTAGTTTAGTTGGTGTTGCCACTAGTGCAGGGATTGTATGGGACGCCATTACCGACCCTCTTATGGGCTATGTTTCCGATAGTACAAGATCAAAAAGACTAGGCAGAAGACATATATATATTCTTATTGGCAGCTTTGGTTTAGCCTTGTCTAATTTTTTTCTTTGGAGCATATCTCCTAATTGGTCGTATAGAGTAAAGATCTTAGCCCTGTTTTTAGCTCTTTTTGCTATTAAGACTTTTTCTACAATATACGTTACCCCCTATACAGCCTTAGGAGCTGAGCTAACTAATGATTATAACGAAAGAACCTCCATACAGAGCATAAAAACCATCTTTTTTCTAGCTGGTTTGGCTTTTGCTTCTGTAGCAGTATTGATCTTGTTCTTTAAACCTACAGCTGAATATCCCATGGGCCAAGGAAACCCAGCTGCCTATCCTGTAATGGGCCTATATACATCATTATTAATTTTACTTTTAGCATTGATATGTTTCTTTTTTACAGAGAAATATATTCCTATACTAAATGAAAATATAGAAGAAAAGCCTAGTAAATTTAAGCTTTCCATAATGTTTAAATCATTTTTACAGGTATTAAAGAATAAAAACTTTAGGGCAGTAGCCTTTCCCTATATGTACAGCAATTTAGTAACAGCCCTTCTCACTGGCTTAGGCATGACTGTTTTTACAAATGTCTTTTTACTAACCAGTGGTGAAATATCTATTATACTTGCTGTCTTGCTTGCTTTTAGTGTCCTATCTCAACCATTTTGGACAATGACCTCTAATGAATTAGACAAAAAACCTGCTTTACAAAAATCTTTATTGATTTGTATAGTGTCTTGTAGCCTTTTGCTTGTTTTAGTTATTGTAAAGGACTTTATTAAAGGAAATTCTCTAGTCTTTCTACCTTTTGCAGCACTGGCAGGCTTTGGTATAGGCGGATTAATGTCATTGCCTCTATCAATGATCGCGGACATTATCGATACAGAGGAACTGAAAACTGGTGTTAGGTCTGAAGGCACTTATTACGGTTGCCTAACCTTACTTTATAAACTTGGACAAAGTATAGCCATATTGCTTGTAGGTTTCTTATTAGACATATTGTTTTTTACTAATTTAAGTGCAAATACCGATGAGTATATAATGGGTTTTATCTTAAGTATAGGTTCTATCATTTTCTTTGCACTGGCAGGTAGAAGTGTATTGAACTATAGCTTAAGTAAGGAGAAAATTGCAGAGGTGCAAAAGGAAATTGCAAGAAAAGTTCATTCAGAATCAACAAATAAGGACTCAGCCATATAGCTGAGTCCTTATTTGTTATAAAACAATCAATTTTGATTATTAATTTTTATAATTCCCATGATATTTTAGCTATTATAATACAAGCTGTCTGAAGGATATTCTGGGTCACTGGTGATATCTACTCCAAGAGCCTTAAAAGTCTGTTCTTCATTTCTACTTAAGATTGTGGTAGAGTGAGCTTGGCAACCTTTAAGCTTTGTTAACTGTTCCAAGGCAACTTGTGCTGTTGGATTTGTAGCTGCACTAATACTTAAGGCAATTAAAATTTCCTCACAATTTAAGGGTGCATTTTTAATTCCTAAAGTCTTAGTTTTTAGATTGATTATAGGTTCTAATACCACCGGAGATAATAGATAAATATTATCAGATATTTTAGCACAGTATTTGATAGTATTAAGAATTACTGCTGATGTAGCAGACATTATTGCTGATGCCTTACCAGTAATAATCTTTCCATCTTGTAACTCTAGGGCTACTGCAGAACAAATCTCATTTTTATTTCCTTCCTTTTTCAACCGTGCAGCTTTTTCTCTAGCTGGCATAACTACCTTTCGATCTTCCTCTTTAAGATTCAAGCTTTCCATAATAATTTTTGCTCTTTGAAAAACTTCGTCGTCTATATAGCCCTTTTTATAGTCACAGGCTGTTGCATAATATCTTCTAATTACCTCCTGACAGGAAGCTTCCTTAACCTCTTCATCGTTAATAATTCCGAAACCTACTCTATTAACGCCCATATCAGTTGGAGACTTATAAACCGATTCCTTACCAGTAATTTTTTCTATAATTCTTTTTATTACAGGGAACATTTCTACATCCCTATTGTAGCTTACTGCCACTTCATTGTAGGCATCAAAATGAAAGGAGTCAATCATATTTACATCCTTAAGGTCTACTGTTGCAGCCTCATAAGCAATATTAAGAGGGTGTTTTAAAGGAATATTCCAAACTGGAAAGGTTTCAAATTTAGAATAACCTACAGCCTTTCCCTGCTTATTTTCATGATAAAGCTGGCTTAGGCAAGTTGCTAATTTACCGCTACCTGGACCTGGTGCCGTTACCACTACAATTGGCTTAGTAGTTTCTATATATGGATTGCTACCATAACCTTCGTCACTAACGATAGTATCTACATCTGTAGGGTAGCCATTAATATTTTTATGGGTATATACTTTTATACCTCTTCTTAAAAGCTTATTCATAAATACCGTAGCCGCAGGCTGATTGTCATATCTAGTAAGGACTACGCTATTTACATCTAGGTCGTAATCTCTAAGGTCATCAATAAGTCTCATTACATCCATGTCATACGTTATTCCAAAGTCTCCACGGATTTTATTTCTTTCTATATCCCCTGCATATACACAAACAATAATTTCAACTTTCTCCCTTAACTTATGAAGCAATTTTATTTTTGCATTTTCGTCAAAACCAGGTAAGACCCTTTTTGCATGATAATCGAACAAAAGCTTACCACCAAACTCTAAATATAACTTATCATAATTATTAACTCGTTCTAGAATATATTTTGATTGCTCTTCTATGTATCTCTTATGATCAAATCCTATCTCCATCCAGAAACCTCCTCCACCAGTGATTCTATTTTATTTCTTCTTCATATTTTTATTTGTATCAACAACATTTAATTATTACATATTTCTACACTAAAGTAAACAATATAATTAGGATTCAATAAATGATTTATGATTTTATGGTAATTGAGGGTAATTTTAGGAATAAGTAAATTGACAACAGACCAATTGCCTATTGTCAATTGAAGATATTTTTTATATTTCCATAATTATAGGAATAATGGTAGGTCTTCTTTTTGTTTTTTCATATAATAATTTCTCTAGAGATTTCTTTATCTTATTTTTTAGTATACTCCATTCTAAGAGTCCTTCACTTAAACACTTTTCTAGCTGGGCCTTAGCTACTTTTTTTGCTTCACTGATTAAATCTTCAGATTCCTTAGCGTATATAAAGCCTCTAGTTATAACATCTGGACCTGCTATAATACTACAAGATTCTCTTTCTATTGTAACTACTATTGTGAACATACCATCTTGGGCTAGGCTCTTTCTATCCCGAAGAACTATATTACCTACATCTCCAACGCCAATTCCATCCACTAGGACTATACCAGCAGGAACCCTACCAGCCTTCATAGCTCCCTTGTCAGTAATCTCTAAAACTTCTCCTGTTTCAATAATAAAGACTTGAGATTTATCCATGCCTAGATTTACAGCTAATTCTCCATGACGTTTTAAATGTCTATATTCTCCATGTACAGGTAAAAAATATCTAGGACGAGCTAAAGTATGGATTAGTTTTATCTCCTCCTGGTAACCATGACCGGATACATGAACTTCTTCAATATCGTCATAAACAACATCTGCACCTTTTCTAAAGAGTTCATTTATAACTTTTGAAATGAACTTTTCATTACC
>JAAYTB010000053.1 GCA_012523855.1 Clostridia bacterium | reverse complement strand
GTTATCATTCATTCAATCATTATAAGTAATCATATTATAATATTAGCTTTTGCTGTCCCTGAGTATATAGATAAGACTAAAAGGTTACTAAAGTCTGCCTTTAATATTTTGTATGAAAAATACCATGAAGTGATATGTATGGGCATGGGCAGTATCAGTCAGTCCTTATTTGATGTACGACATAGCTATTATCAAGCAATGAAGTCTATTCGACTATCTACAACAGAAAATAATATCATTGATTATCATGAACTGGGCTTTCCACGGTTACTTTTAAATACAATAAATGAAGAAGATTTAGAGGAATATGCCAACTTTATTTTAGGTGATATAATAAATTATGACAGGGAAAATGGAACTGTTTTTCTTAAAACCTTAGAAGCCAATATTTTGTGTAATGGCAATATTAGCAAAACCGCTGCCCATTTATTTATCCATCGGAACACCTGTATTTATCGAATGGAAAAGATAAAAGGACTCTTTGATTTAGATTATGACGATCCTTATATTAGGGCGGATATTTTGAATTGTTTATCTATTATCCGTTATTTAAATATGATTTAAAGGAGGAATATCAATGTTAGAAATAGGAAGCAAAGCGCCGGGATTTTCTTTGCCAGATCAGAATGGAAAGATTCACAGCTTGGAGGACTACAAGGGAAAGAAGGTTATTTTATACTTCTATCCAAGGGACAATACTCCAGGCTGTACTAAACAGGCTTGCAACTTTGGAGACATGTACCCACAGTTTCAGGAAAAGGGGGCTGTGATTATTGGAGTGAGTAAGGACAGCGTAGCCTCTCATAAGAAGTTCCAAGAGAAATATGGTCTTCCTTTTACCTTGCTTTCAGATACGGAACTTACCTCTATTAAAGCCTATGATGTATGGAAGGAAAAAAAGAATTTTGGTAAGGTTACCATGGGAGTGGTTCGTACTACATATTTGATTGATGAAGATGGGATCATTGTAAAAGCCTTTGCTAATGTGAAGGCATCAGAGAAACCGGAGTATTTGCTGGAGGAATTATAGGCTATGAAGATTATTATATCTCCAGCTAAAAAGATGTGGGTGGATACTGATGGTTTTCAGGTTACTGGAATCCCTGAATTTATAAATGAAGCATCTATTTTGATGGAGAAAATACAATCTTTATCATATTCAGAGGCAAAAGCCTTGTGGCAATGTAATGATAAGATAGCAGAATTAAACTATGACCGCTATAAGAATATGGATCTGCGCCGTGGATTAACAGCAGCCATAATAGCCTTTGAAGGATTACAATATCAGCATATAGGTACTAATAATTTGACGGAGGAAGCCCTTGCTTACCTATCAGAACATTTGCGTATCCTATCAGGCTTCTATGGAATATTAAGGCCCTTTGATGGAGTAAGTCCATATAGACTAGAAATGCAAGCTAAGCTATCCCTTAATGGCTGCAAGGACTTATATGAATTTTGGGGAGACTCCCTATATAAGAAGTTAGTGGAAGAGGATAGGACAATTGTTAATCTGGCTTCAAAAGAATATTCAAAATGCATAGAGAAATTCATAAGGGAAGAGGATAGGTTTGTAACTATTGAGTTTGGAGAACTAGTGAATGGGAAAGTGAAACAAAAGGGAACCCTGGCAAAGATGGCTAGAGGAGAGATGGTCAAGTTCATGGCGAAAAATCAGATTTCAGATTTAAAGGACATTAAGGACTTCCGGGAGCTTGGTTTTGTTTACTCTAAAAACTTATCTAATAAAGGAAAATATGTTTTCCTTAAAGAGTTTTAATCTTTTATAATATAAAGAATAGAGAAGATGATAAAGTCCAAAGTGATATTAAATAAGTCGCTTTGGGCTTTTGCTTTTTTAATGGGCCTATCTCCTTCTTAGCTTTAAAAGTAACCTAATAGGGGCAAGTGCATATATTGTTAAGTATAACTGTGATAAGTTTGCCTGTGGGAAAAAATCCACCATCAGCAGACAGCTTATGGTGGATACAGTGAGTTTTCACAGGGGTTATTGTGTTAAAGAATCTAAGGGGGGATTCTATGAAGATTAATTTCACAAAGATGGAAGGCTGCGGAAATGACTATATTTACATCAATTGTATAGACAATGCAGCTACAAATGGTAGGGAAATAAAGTCACCTGAATCTTTGGCTGTATTTTTATCAGACAGGCATTTTGGGGTAGGGGGAGATGGTATTGTGCTAATCTTGCCCTCTAATGTAGCAGATGCAAGAATGAGAATGTTTAACCTTGATGGTAGTGAGGGCAAGATGTGTGGAAATGCTATACGCTGTATTTCCAAGTATCTATATGATAATGGCCTTGTAAAAAAGGAAAAGATGGCCATAGAAACTCTATCAGGTATTAAAAAATTAGATTTATTCATAGAAGAGGGGACTGTTTCCAGGGTTAAGGTGAATATGGGGAAGGCAGAGCTTAGACCGGAAAAGATTCCTGTAAAGTTGGAAGGTGACAGCATAATAAGTAGGGAAGTGAGTATAAATGGTAAAGAGTATGCCATTACTTGTCTTTCTATGGGAAATCCCCATGCAGTTGTATTTTGGGATGAAAAATCCAATGGTGTTGACTTGGACAGCCTTCAACTTACAGATATAGGACCCAGCTTTGAGAACAATGAAATATTTCCTGATAGGGTAAATACTGAATTTGTCAAAGTCCTAGGAAGAAATAGTTTAAAGGTTCGGGTGTGGGAACGTGGAAGTGGTGAAACTCTTGCTTGTGGTACAGGGGCCTGTGCTTCGGCGGTAGCGGCAGTTTTGAATGGTTATTGTGATAAAAATAGGGATATTAAGGTAGAACTACTTGGCGGTGAGCTAACCATTAGCTATACAGATGATACTGTATATATGACAGGACCATGTAAAAAAGTCTTCGACGGAAGGGTGGAATTGTAATGGAAAAGGAGGTTGAATATGAAAATAAACCAAAACTACTTAAAACTTAAAGATAGTTATCTTTTTTCTCAGATAGCAGAAAAGGTAAGGGACTATGAAAGTGAAAATCCTAATAAAGAGATTATAAGCTTAGGAATAGGAGATGTTACCCTCCCTCTTGTTCCTGCTGTAATATCTGCAATGGAGAAAGCTCTTTTGGATATGGGCAAGAAAGAAACTTTCATGGGTTATGGAGAAGAACAGGGCTATTCATTTTTGCGTAAAGCGGTGTGTTCCTATTATGATAAAAAGGGAGTAACACTTTCAAAGGATGAGGTTTTCATAAGCGATGGTGCAAAAAGTGATCTAGGAAATATTCTTGATATATTTGATGTAGATAATACAGTCCTAATTCCAGATCCTGTTTATCCTGTTTATGTTGATACAAATATAATGGCAGGACGGAAAATAGTTTATGTAGAGGGAAACTCTAAAAACTCATTTTTGCCCTTGCCTGATAAAAATCTGAAGGCAGATATTATTTATCTGTGTTCACCAAACAATCCTACAGGAGCAGTTTATAATAAAGAAGAGCTTAGAAAATGGGTGGAATATTCACTGTCTAATAAGGCTGTGATTTTATTTGATAGCGCCTATGAGATTTTTGTTACAGACAGCAGCTTGCCTACAAGTATTTATCAGATAGAGGGGGCAAAGGAATGTGCTATTGAGTTTTCTTCTCTTTCTAAAACAGCAGGCTTTACAGGGACTCGCTGTGGATATACGGTGGTTCCAAAGGAGCTTATTAGGAATAAGGTATCCTTAAATAAGCTGTGGCTTAGACGGCAAAGTACAAAGTTCAATGGCGTTTCCTATATTGTTCAAAGAGGTGCAGAAGCTGTATTTACTAATGAGGGATATAAGCAGATAAAAGGGAACGTTGACTATTACTTAGAAAATGCCAAGATCATTGCAGACACCTTATACCAACTTAACATAAAGTTCACTGGTGGAAAAAATTCACCCTATATTTGGTTGAAATGTCCGAGGGGCTTATCCTCCTGGGAGTATTTTGATGAGCTTTTGACTAAATATAATATTGTAGGGACACCGGGAGTAGGTTTTGGAGCAAAGGGAGAGGGTTTTTTCAGATTAACAGCATTTGGTGATAGGGAAAATGTTATTCGTGCTATGGAAAGATTAAAGGCATAATGTTTTCATTATTTACTGTTTCCCTACATAAACTATACATGAAGAAAGGCGTACATTCTTATTTGCCCCATTGGGATTGGCATAGTAGAATGTCCGCCTTTTGATATTAATTTCACTTATTCTTATGTGGGGATGAAAAAACATTTGAGTTTTAATAACAAAAACTTGATTTATCCATAAGATATAATGAGTAATTAATTGGAGTGTTTTTATGTACATTGAAAATTTAAGAAATAATAATGAGGAAGATATCTGTCTTTATGATCCAAATCAAATCTATGACCTTGAGACTGAAGATCTTCCGCCACAGTGTCCTTATAGACAGGCGGTAGCTTTTCAACGGTCCATGCAGGGGCTACAACAGCCACCTTCAGCTCCACCTAGCTTTACACCTCAGCAGGCCAAAACTCAGCAATTTGGAGTAACTCCCTTTGCTGTAGACCAAGGGGCAATTGAGCCCTGCCTCTTTAGATTTGTATATATATGGCCTACTAGAGGAAGAGCTTTCTGGGCCTGGTTAGTATTTGTTGGACGTAGATCAGTATCCGGCTTCCGTTGGGACAGGGGAGGATGGAGATATTTTGGTATGGATTTAAGGCAAATCAGTAGCTTCCAATGTTTCTAACAAGTTAGAATTTTAGATAAAAAGAGAAAATATCTCGGATCACAGTAAGCTTGTGAACCGAGATATTTTAATTTTCCTATAACTTTATCTTTTGTAGTTTCTAAAACTTGCCACAAGTTTCTTTGTCAGGTTGGTAGTAGGAAATGCTCTCAATCATACTAGTAGCTACAATAGTGTTTTTGCCCAGAACAATTATTCCGAAGTCTGCAGCGGTAACAATATTTGCTGGCAATGGAGTTCCACCGGCTACAATGTTTACAATTTTATTTTCATGGGCTGCTGCAATTAGTGAATTTCTTATGGCATATTCAGTTTTGTAGGAATTGCTAGTGAATATTTCAGGACAAGGTTTAAGAAAATCAAATTTGATAGAACCTTTTTTATCAAAGAAGGATTTATGGCAGTTATCAATAAGAGTAATAGCAGCAATCTTGCAAATATTAATGTTAGTTACTATATTTCTACAGGTATCCTCTAATTTTAAGATACAAGGGTCTCCTTTTTCCGGGTATAAAGTAACAGGTGTTCCTATAGCATAACCGGCATTTTCGTAGTTGATTAGCAGTTTTGAATTTGGAAACATGGATAATATTTGTTTCATAACAGATGATATTTGCTTTAAATGAATGGAATCGAAAGTTTTTCCAGGTTCGCCTTTTTCTCCTTTAGGACCTTGGGGACCCATTGGTCCAGGACAGCCAGGCTCTCCCTTTTCTCCTTTAGGGCCTTGAGGACCTCTAGGGCCAGGTAAACCACAAACAGTTATGCAACGATGTTTTAAACTAGTTTTTAACTGAAAATCTTTGTTGTCTAAATCGCAGTCCAGATTATCAATAGCTTCTTTATTATCATCGTATAAATAATTATTATCTTTTGATAAACTCATATTTTATCCTCCTTTTGTTTAGGTCTATTTTATTTTATTCAAAGATTGTTAAAATGGTTACAAATAGGATGTTTTCTGTTATTTGTTGTTATAAGCTGACAGTGAAAAATGAATGTAGCTAGTAGCAAGATGATTTAGTAGGACTAACAGTTGACATTTTAGAAAAATTATAATAATATTATTCTTGTTTATATAAAAAACTTAAGCTTTGCCACCGGGTAAAGATTTTAAGGTGTTCTGGAACATTCCGTTAGGTCTTAGAAGGAATGTTAGGGACACCTTTTTATTTTAAAGAAGGGGGATTTAAATGGGGAAAAGAATTTTTAAAGATTTTACTAAGTATGTAAGTTTGAATATCCTGGGTATGCTAGGTCTTTCTTGTTATATTCTTGTTGATACTTTTTTTGTGTCAAAAGCATTGGGAGCAACAGGTATTGCAGCTCTTAACTTTTCTATTTCTATCTATAGCGTCATACATGGTATAGGATTAATGGTAGGCATAGGTGGGGCTACAAGATACAGCATATTAAAATCCCGAAATAAGGATGCAAAAGCAAACATGGTATATAGTACTTGTGTAAAAATTGGCTTAGTTATAGGGTTAATTTTAGCCATTATCGGCATATTTGCCTCTAAGTCTTTAGCTTTATTGCTAGGTGCTGATACTAGTACCTTGCCTCTGACTAAAACATATTTAACTACTATATTATGCTTTTCACCGTTTTTTATCATGAATAATATTATTATTGCTTTTGTTCGAAATGACAATAATCCTAATTTATCTATGATAGCAATGCTTACAGGAAGTTTCTCTAATATTATTTTAGATTATATCTTCATGTTTCCCCTAAAAATGGGAATGTTCGGTGCTGCCTTTGCTACAAGTCTTGCGCCAATAATAAGCCTAGCTATTTTGGCTATTCACTTCTTAAATGGGAAAAATAATTTTAGATATAGTAAAAATAAAATAAGATTATCCTGGGTTTTAGATATAGTCAGACTAGGTTTATCATCTTTTATTACTGAAATTTCTTCTGCTGTTGCTCTTATAACCTTTAATCTAGTTATATTAAAATTAGAAGGCAACATAGGAGTAGCCTCCTATGGAATTGTTGCAAATATTGCACTTGTGGCTGTTTCCGTATTTATTGGGATAGCACAAGGTATGCAGCCTTTAATTAGCAGAGGCTATGGTTTAAAAGATTCTTACATGGTTAAAAAGGTAATGAATTATGCCTTGATTACTTCCATCATATTAGCAGTTCTTATATATTTAGGTGTGTTCTTCAATGCAGATACTATAGTTGCAGCCTTTAACAGTGAAAATAACTTGGATATAGCACAGATAGCTAAAAGGGGACTTAGAATTTATTTCATAGGTTTTTTCTTTGCTGGTATTAATATAATTATGTCTATGTATTTAAGTGCTACAGAGAATGCAAAAGAAGCCTTTACGGTATCAGTAGCCCGAGGGTGTTTTATTATTGTCCCGTTAGCACTTTTATTAAGTGTCTTGTTAAAAATCACTGGTATATGGTTATCTTTTGCCTTAACGGAGTGTATTGTTACTATAATAGCAATTATTGTGATAAGTGTTAAAAAGGCTGTAAGCAATAAAGAAAAAATTACTATAGGTAGAAACCTATAGTAATTTTTTATAAGGAGTGATATTATGAGCTTATTAATACAAGCCATAAGCTCTTTTTATATCTTGAATAAAAATGATTCCATTTCCAGGTTCATCAATTTGAAGATCATTTCTAATAGAAGTAGCAATTGATTCTGTTAACTGTTTCTCGCAAATTATTAGTGCGATTTCTTTTTCAGGTTCTATTTCCATAGAAAATACTTTGCTAGTTTCATGAATACCGGAGCCTCTTCCGTTGATAATAGTCCCACCTCTAGAACCAGCCTTAGATGCGGCTTCAATAACTGCTTCTGCCTTACCTCTATCAACTACTACCATAATAAGATTATACATAGGATTTTTTCCACCTCTACTTTCCTTATTCATTTCGGCAATATAATTTTTAGCTCCTAAGATACTCGTAATAGAAGTACTAAAAGCTATGCCGTGATGTGGTTTATTAAACTTAAATTTACTGTTAAGCTTCTCCAACACTGTATATGCCGTAGTTGAATCTGCAGCCATAAGAACAATTTCTTTTCGGCTTTCAGCTAAATCTAGAAACTCTAACAAGGTATTCTTAATGGTACCCTTTCCCAGAAGAATAGTACCACCTCTTATTCCCTGCTCTTTAGAATGTTTTACTATTTTACTACCCAATCCATAGTTGACAATTACACAGAGCATTTCAAGTTCTTTTATATCAGGATTACTTTGCATTTTCTTCAACACCCTCCTTTGTAGACTTTTTCATAAATATAAACCCTAAAATTTGCAAGGTGATTATTGGCGCTAGAGCTACCATAGAAATCATTCCAAAACCATCTCTTAAAACACTAGCACCCTCAATAGCCTCAGCAGCCCCTTGAGTGAATGCTAATATAAAGGTTGCAGTCATTGGTCCAGTAGCAACTCCTCCTGCGTCAAATGCAATCCCCACAAAGAGTTTTGGTACAAAATAACTCATAGAAATGGAGATTATGTATCCTGGTAATAGATAATGCCATAATTGAATTTCAGGTACTATTATCCTAATCATGGATAGGGAAATAGCAAAACCAACACCGATACATAGCGGAATTAAGACTACCATTCTTTTAACATAACCACTGGTTACCTCTTCTATTTGATGTGTCAATACATAAACTGCAGGCTCAGCCAACATGGTTACAAAACCTAGCACAAATCCTATTACTATAACATACCATTTATTGTCTAATGAAGCAATCTTATGGCCCACTAAACTTCCTACTTCCATAAAACCAGCATTTACACCTATCAAAAATATAATCAATCCAATAAAAGAATAGATAAAACCTTTTAATATTTTAGCAAAGGATTTTTTGCTTAGTTTAAAGGATAGTCGTTGACCAATCAGAAAAATTACCAACAAAGGCAAAAAGGCTATAAAGCTTTCAGCGATAACCGGACGGAATTGCTGAATAAAAGGGCCTATAATTGAATCTGATTGAGCTATACTGAAGTCAAGGCTGTCATCAAAATTACTAGTCTTTGAAAATATATTTAAAAGCATAACTGATATTATGGCTCCAGCAGATGCTATAGCAACTAAACCAAAACTATCTTTTTCTGAGGACTTACTATCCTTTTTTAAGGTAGAAATACCTAAAGAAAGAGAGAGTATAAAAGGTACTGCTAACACTCCTGTAGTTGCGCCAGAAGCGTCAAAGGCTATTGCTTGAAACTCTGCTGAAGTAAATAAAGCTAAAATAAGAATTATTAAATATATAACTGTTAAGGTTTTATATAGGGGGATATTATAAACTACTCTAATAAATCCAAAGGTTATCAATATAGCTAAACCTATTGAAACAACAACTAGGATACTGCTGCTAGATATTTGTCCTAGTGTCACAGAAGCAACCTGATTAGAAAGAACAAGCAACCCAGGTTCTGCGATGGAGATAAAGAAACCGAGAACCAAGCCGGAAAGAACTAGTAACCATAATTTATTAGATTTGGTAATGGTTGATCCTAGAAGAGAACCAAGGGGAGTCACACCTAAATCCACTCCAATTAGAAAAAAAGTCAACCCTAAAATTATTAGCGCTGCCCCCAGAACAAACCTAATTACAAGGGGAGTTGCAAGTGGGGATAGGGTAAAGTTTAGTATTAATACGATAATAGTAACTGGAATTACTGATGTCAAAACTTCTTTTAATTTTTGAGTGAATATATTCATGTAATATTACGTCCTTTCCTGAAACTAATTTTATTTAGATAAAGATAAATTGTTCCTCTTGTTAAGTCCTTTAAAAGTATTTAGTATGCAACACTATTATCTTTTCACTTTCTTATATTATAGCAGATTAGGAGGAATTATCCTGATGAAAATTTATATTATCTTAAAAAAATTTTTATATACTTCTTAATTAAACCATGGAAGGTGGAAGTAGATTTTTTATAAAACTTTATTATATATCCTAATATATTTACTTGTCAATGAAGAATTTGCAATTTTTCTAACGATGTGTTAAAATTAATTAGCCATATTGTAAATGCAAACTTAAGGTCTTATCTTGGTTGCAGCTAGCGATTTATCTAATGGAATTATGGCTACTGAATCAACTAAAGAAGGGTGATAAATAATGGAAAACAGCAACAATTTAGAGCATGAGCTCTTTTCAGTAGAAGAGGAAAATGAAAGTATTGCTTCTCTCGCTGGAGTTGATTCTGTAAGAGATTACTTAGTTGCCGCATCAGAAGCACCGCTTTTAAGTGCGGAAGAGGAAATAGAATTAGCAAAAAGAGTTGAGACAGGAGACGAGGAAGCTAGAAATAAATTAATATGTTCCAATCTTCGCCTTGTAGTTAGTATAGCTAAAAAATATCTAAAAACTCACTCCTTATCTTTTTTAGATTTGATCCAGGAAGGTAATTTAGGACTAATGAAGGCAGTGGAACGATATGAATATGATAAGGGCTTTCGTTTTTCTACTTATGCCACCTGGTGGATTAGGCAAGCTATTACCCGAGGGATAGATGATAAGGATCGGACAATCCGTATTCCAGCTCATATGGGAGGTCTTGTTCGGAAAATAATGAAGATTAGGCAAGACATGGCCTTGGAAGATAATGAGATGCCTGATAATAAGCAGTTAGCAGAGGAGCTTGGTATATCGGAAGAAACTGTGGCCCTTGCCTTTCGTATTGCTGCAAATCCTGTTTCCCTTGAAACACCTATTGATGATGGCGAAACTTCCTATCTCGGAGATTTTATAGAAGATTCTGAAACTACTTCTCCTGAGGAAGGTATTGTAGAGACTTCCTTGCAAATTGAGATAAATAAGCGGTTGCAGACTTTAAATGAAAGAGAGCGAAAGGTACTAGAAATGCGTTTTGGTCTAAATAATGGACAAAGGCATACACTGGAGCAGGTTGGAAACTATTTTGGTTTAACCCGGGAAAGAATTCGTCAGATTGAAGCTAAGGCTTTGAAAAAACTGCGACTACCTAAAAATAGCAGATACTTAAAAGATTTTGTAATGTAATATCATTATAAAAAAACTAAATCCTATTGAACAGCCTAGGATTTAGTTTTTTTTATTTTATTTCTTATATGATTATAGCTTTAACTATTAAGATTGAAGTTTCTTTTTTTCATTTTCTGATATATAATAAGGCCCATACTGTCTGCAAGAGCCCATCCTAAAGGAACAGACCACCATATTCCACGTTGACTAAGCTGGGGTATACTTGATAGAAGATAAGCCAAAACTACCCTAGTGCCTAAAGAGATAATTGTCAGTATTAAAGAAGTATTTAAGGCACCAATGCCACGGAAAAATCCGTAGAACATAAATAAAAATCCGATGAATACATAGAAAACCGATATTATGGATAGGTATTCTACACCTAAATTTATTACATTTACTTCATCTGCCTTTACAAAAATCCTCATAAGATGTTTAGAGTTAATAAAAATTAAGGTTGAGAATACAAGACAAAATAGTATTATTGTTCGGACAGCGGATTTTGTTCCCTGCCTTATTCGGTCTACATTATTAGCACCTCTATTTTGGGCTATGTAAGTAGAAAAGGCATTTCCAAAGTCCTGAACAGGCAGGTAGGCTATAGAATCGATCTTCCCTGCTGCGGTAAAAGCTGCTATAGTATCTGGACCAAAAGTATTAACAATACCTTGAACACAGACCATACCAAAAGTCATAATAGATTGTTGAGCAGAGGTAAGAAGGCTATATTTACCAACCATTAGGGTGATTTCTTTATCAAAAACCATGTCCTGACCCTTTAATCTAAGAAGAGGTAGTTTTACAAAGGCATAAATTAAGCACAAAACTGAGGAAACTGCTTGTCCGATTATAGTTGCCCAGGCAACTCCTTTTATCCCCATATCAAATTGTATTACAAAAATTAAATCAAGGATTATATTAATAATAGCAGCCAGAATTAAAAAATATAGTGGCGTCTTTGAATCTCCTACAGATCGAAGTAAGGCTGAACAACCATTGAAGAGAAATACAAATATTAAGCCTCCAAATATAATCCTTAAATATTCTTCTGAACCTTGCAGTATGCTAGCTGGGGTCCTAATTAAAAGCAGCATATTGTTTACATTCAAGGTTATTAAAATTGAAAGCACTATTGTAAAAACACCTATGGAAAGAAAAGATATGAAAATCGATTTACGTAGTCTTAAATAATCTTTCTTGCCGAAGAAAAAAGAATAAACAGTAGAGGCTCCCATACATAAGCCTATTATTACAAAAGAAAAGAAGTTCATAAGCATAAAGGATGAACCAACTGCGGCTAAAGCATCCTTCCCTATGAATCTTCCAACAACAATAGAATCTACAATGTTATACAATTGCTGAAATAAGTTTCCTACTAGAAAGGGTAAGGTAAATTTAAGTATGGTCCTTGTGGGATTTCCTTTTGTCATATCAGTAATCATTATGTCACTCCTTGTATTATTATCGTCAATTGTAGTTTATCACAGATACTCATATAATAATAGTAGAGATTTATATTAAAGGAATATATTGAGGAGGTAAGACCATTGATAGGATTTTGGATTTTTATGTTTATTATGAACTTGTTAATCCCTTTGACTATGATCGGATTTGGTAGCTACTTTTATAAAAAGGCCCCAAAGGAAATTAACCATGTATTTGGTTAGCGTACTAGACTGTCAATGAAGAATAGAGATACCTGGGAATTTGCCCATCATTACTGTGGAAAGCTGTGGAGAAAAATTGGATGGATTATGCTCCCTATTTCCGCTATAGCCATGGTCTTTGTTTTTGGAAAGGAAATTGATACTGTTGGCTTATATGGAGGTGTCCTCAATGGTATTCAGGTTTCTATTTTATTAGTTTCAATTTTTCCTACGGAAATAGCCTTAAGACGTAGGTTCGATAAAAAGGGACGTAGAAAACAGTAGGATATTTGTGTAAAAAAAACCTTGCCTAATTGGCCAAATTAATATATCATAAAAATAACTACATTAAGCTGTTTAACAATCTGCATAAATTTTCGGAAAGGGGAGGTTAAACCTGGGGCTTTTGGACAAGAATAATTTCTATCATAAAAAGTTATCTCTAGAGGAGGATGATGATCCCCCTAGATTAACTGAAGAAAAGGCGAAAACAATATTCTTCACCTTCATTGGATTAGCGCTTATAGCACTAGCTTTTGTTTTCAATTCTCCAAAGGAAATATGGACAGGGTATATGAAGATCTTAACTTCTCCTGCTTATTTAATTACTGATTATATAGAACTTTCAAATACTGGTGCAACATTTTTTAATGCTGGTATTATGTTGTTAATTAGTCTGGCTATGGTTAAATTAAGTGGCAGCAAAATTAATGGTTTAATAATAGCTGCAATTTTTATGGTAACTGGTTTCTCCTTTTTCGGGAAGAATTTGTTCAACAGTATGCCCATAACCCTTGGTGTCTTTTTAAGTGCCAAGGTGGAGAAACTACCTTTTAAGGAATATTTGCCTCAAGCCTTGTTTGCAACAGGTCTTAGTCCCTTGGTTAGTGAAATTGCCATTAATCTAGGTTTACCAATGTGGAATGGCTTGATACTTGGTACGGTAGTAGGAGTTTTTACTGGAGTCATTGTACCGCCATTGGCAACAAAATCTTATAACTTCCATCAGGGCTTTAATCTATATAATATTGGTTTTACAGTAGGAATTATAGGTATGTTTGCTATGGCCATACTGAGGAGCATGGGAGTAGAGGTTGAGCCTTTAACTATAATTTCTTCTGGCAACAATTTAATTTTTTCTCTTTTATTATATACTTTATTTTCTCTTATATTTCTTCTTGGACTTTACGCTAATAAATGGACTTTAAAAGGGTATAAGAGTCTATTGAGTCTAACTGGAAGAAGTGGCACAGATTTTACTGAAAGTTCAGGACTTGGATTAACAATGATTAATATGTCCCTTTTAGGAGCTTTGACAGTATCATATGTGCTAATAATTGGTGGAGAGTTAAATGGACCTGTAATAGGTGGGATTTTAACTGTTGTAGGTTTTGCGGCATATGGTAAACATATAAAAAATGTTACACCAATTTTTATAGGAGTATTCATTGCTAAATACTTAAATGTTTATGACCAATATTCTACATCATCAATTCTTGCACTACTTTTCGGATCTACCCTTGCGCCAATAACAGGTCATTACGGAGTTTTTGCTGGTATCATAGCTGGATTTGCCCATATGGCTATTACTATGAATATAGGATACTTGCATGGCGGTATGAATTTATATAACAATGGGTTTTCTGGAGGCTTTATAGCTGCGGCTCTTGTTCCTATTTTTGACGCATTTATAAGATATAAGCTGGGAAGAAGAAGTAAAAAAGTAATAAGTCAATAGAAATAGAATTTTGACTTATATATACAATAATGATATAGTAATATTAGCAACTCCGAATGCTGTGATAGCAATGGGGGACCCAATTTTGGGGTGAATCTTAAGTTCTTTAAGAAGGGCGACTTGGGAGCCCTAACCCGTCAGCTAACCTCATAGGAGTACACCAAGCGTATGACGAAGCTCGTTAGAGTTAGTTGATGCGCTTTTTTCATTTCAATTAAATAGAAGGGAGAGGAGGTGTCTAGGTTAACATAGTATATGAAAATGAAAGGGCGCCAATCGTCATAATGAGTTATATTATGATGTGGGGGAATTAGGCTTGAGTTTGCTTTTTAAAATTTCTGTGTTATTATTAGCTGGAACTATAGGTGGTAAGGTGGCAGGAAGATTTAAACTTCCTAATGTTTCTGGATATTTAGTGGCAGGTCTACTTCTTGGACCTTCATTTATAAAGTATGTTAACGCTGGAGATATTGATTCTTTTTCAGTTATTAGTGAATTGGCCTTAGCTATAATAGCCTTTACCATTGGTAGTGAATTTGTTATAAAGGATATGTTAAAGCTAGGGAAATCAATTATGATTATAACTCTTGCAGAGGTTGTGGGAGCTGTAGTTTTAGTATTCTGTATAATGTATTTTCTCTTTAATCAGTCCTTTGCCTTTAGTATTGTAATCGCATCTATGTCAGCTTCTACTGCACCTGCAGCAACTTTATTGGTAATGAGGCAATATAGGGCTCACGGACCATTGACGAAAACTATTATACCAGTGGTTGCTTTGGATGACGTCTTTGGAATAATAGCATTTGGAATAGCTATAGCACTAGCTAAGATATCTCTAGGAAATCAAGATTTATCTAGATTTCAAATGTTTGCTGGACCTTTTCTAGAAATTCTCGGTTCTCTTATATTAGGATTTGTATTAGGTGTTTTATTATATTTTATTGTTAAGAGATCCAAGGGTCGGGATGAATTACAATCAATCTCTTTGGCTGCCGTTGGAATTGCTACAGGCTTATCGAACTTCTTAGCACTTTCTCCCTTGTTAACCTGTATCGCCATGGGTATGACCTTAGTAAATCTCTTTAATAAAGCTAAGAGGACCTTTGATGCTGTCAATGATTTTGCATCTCCAGTTTATGTACTGTTTTTTACCTTGGCTGGAGCCAGCTTAGATTTAAGGGTTTTTGCTACAGTTGGCCTTATGGGAATAGGCTATATTTTTGCTAGAGCTGGTGGAAAGGCTTTAGGAGCCTGGCTAGGAGCAAAATATGTGAAAGCGGCTGAAACCGTTAGAAAAAATCTTGGCTTGGCCTTACTACCTCAGGGGGGAGTATCTATTGGACTAGTGGTCTTGGTAAGGCAACAGTTGCCTGAATATAGTGCTGCCATTAGCTCAATTATAATGTTTAGTGTCCTTATTTATGAACTTTTAGGACCAGTATCAGCTAAAGTAGCTATACAAAGAGCAGGGGAAATCAATGGGAAGGATAAAAAGAAAGAAGACATAAAAGTGTCGGTAGAAGGAGAAGTTGCTAATTAAAAGAACTTTGAAAGGAAGTGGGCTAAATTTACGCTCTGTTTATTATATTAAATGAATTGGATTATGTGGATGATATACTAGCGGGATTTGTGGATGTGGGAGTAAGTGGTGCTACTATTTTGGATAGTCAGGGGATGGCAAGTGCTATTGTTAATAGTGACAAGGAAAATGTGCCTATATTTGGATATCTAAAATCACTCTTACAAGATGCTAAACCTTATAACAAAACTATTTTTACTGTTTTAGAAAGTGAAGAATTAATTGAAAAAGCAGTAGCTGTAGTGCAAAAGATTACAGGACATGCTTCTAGTTCAAGTGTAGGCTTTATGTTTACTGTTCCTATTGGCAAGATCTATCCAATGGGATTATCAGAATAGTTGTTGGCTTATAAAGATAAATAAAAACTCTTGAAACTATCTTCCTTAAGATAGTTTCAAGAGTTTTTGTATGATATCCTATATTATACCCAACCTCTTAGCTTTACAGCTTCTGCTACACGGTTTATTGCTATAACATATGCTGCGTTACGCATATAAAGATTCTTTTCTTGGGCTAGCTTATGAACAGCCTGGAAAGCATTGGTCATCTTTTGATCTAATTTCTCCAATACCTCTTCTTTAGGCCAGAAGTAATTCATATTACATTGAACCTGCTCAAAGTAGCTACAAGTAACTCCACCAGCATTACAAAGGAAATCAGGAATTAGATAAATGTTTTTAGCTTTAATGATTTCGTCTCCATCTGGTGTAGTAGGTCCGTTAGCACCTTCGCAAATAACTTTAACAGTATCACTTAATCTTGCAAGGGTTTCTGGTGTAAGTTGGTTTTCTAAAGCACAAGGAAGAATTATATCTACATCTTGAGCTATCCATTCACCGCCATCAAGCAATTCAAGGCCTAGCTCTTGAGCTTTTTGCTTATCGATAGAACCAAACTGATCTTTTATAGAAGCTAATTCTTCTATGTTTATACCATCTAGCTTACGGAAAGTGTAGGATTTCTTATCATTGTTATCCCAGGAGGAAACAGCTATAATTTTACCTCCCATTTCAGTGTAAAGACGAGCTGCGTGCTCTGCAACATTACCAAAGCCTTGTAGGCTGGCAGTTGTGGATTTAATATCTATATTTAAGGCTTTTAGTGCTTCTCTTAAGGTATAAATAACTCCATAGCCTGTTGCCTCTTTACGGCCTAGAGAGCCACCCATACCAACAGGTTTACCAGTTATAACACCAGGATAGCGGCCACCATGGATAGTTTCATATTCATCCATCATCCAAAGCATGTGTTGAGCATTAGTCATAACGTCTGGTGCAGGTACATCTATTACTGGCCCCATTGCCTTTGCTAATTGTCTAACATATCCACGGCATAATCTTTCTTGTTCAGCCATGCTCATGTTACGAGGGTCACAAATTATTCCACCCTTAGCTCCGCCTAAAGGAATATCCACAACGGCACACTTCCATGTCATCCACATAGATAAGGCACGGATTGTATCAACAGTTTCTTCTGGATGGAATCGGATTCCTCCCTTTGCTGGTCCTCTGGAATCATTATGCTGGATACGATAAGCGTTAAATACTTTTGTGCTGCCATCGTCCATTTTAACTGGAATGGTAACATGGAATTCTCTGGTTGGTTGTCTGAGTAGATCCCGAGTAGATTGATCCAAGTTAATTAAATCGGCCACATTATCGAACTGTGTTTGTGCTGTAACATAAGGATTATAAGTTTTTTGTTCCATTTTATCACTCACCTTAATTTATAATTATTATGATTGCTTTCACACGTTAAAGTGATGAAAGTTTTCTTTATTATACTATAATGAAGAAAAGATGTAAATGAATTAGTTAATGTGAAATCATTATTCAGAAGAGAAAAAATATTAAGAATAAGTTGACAAGTTCCCTAGATAGGTAATATTATTAATTAAATTAGCAACATGTAAAATATGTAAGTTGCAAATAAAATGTCCTTTCTAAAAGATTATGTGGGGGGATATCAAT
This sequence comes from Clostridia bacterium, assembly GCA_012523855.1. Lineage (GTDB taxonomy): Bacteria > Bacillota > Clostridia > Clostridiales > Clostridiaceae > Clostridium_AU. The sequence goes on along the minus strand of JAAYTB010000053.1, from coordinate 4,071 downwards.
AATGGGAGGAAAAAAATATAAACTAGGGAGATATGTTCTGGCTCTGCTTTTCTGCCTTTTGGCTATATTATTTAGTTATCTTTATCAAATAAGGGGTGGAAGTAAAGGGAAAAACATGATTAAAAATGGTGATTTTGAGCTTGGAAAATTTCATAGTTATTGGTCAACACAAGGTAATTGTCAACTTGTAAGAGCTGAGCAATTTTCTGGTGACTATTGTGCAAGAATAGAGGATGATGGGAGCCTTTTAGAACAAACGATAAGAGATTTAAAGCCTAATACATCTTATGCTTTAACAGCTTATGTAAAGTCTCAGTATAGGAAGGAGCCTGTTTTTTTAGGAGTTAAAGATTTTGGTGGCAAAGAAATAATTAGCAGCGCTGATTCCACTAAATATACAAAATTAACCCTTGTCTATAGAACAGGGCAAGAAAATAGGTCGGCGAAGATATATATAAGACCATCAGCCGGTGGTATTTGTTATGTAGATGACCTTTCCTTAACTCCTTTTAGGGAAGGAATTCAAAGGGAAGTTCTTTTCCAAGCAGTAGAATCAGCTGGATATGCTCAGCTGCCTAAGCCACCTCAAAATTATATGCTCCCATCAGCTTATACCTTAGTTGATAATACAGAGTCCTTTATTAATGCTTTTAAATCTACTACTATCCAAAATATTGTTCTGGAAGATGGCATTTACATAAATTCATCGGTAGTAAGAGCAGGTGCTGCTCATAAAATTTGGTCAAGGAATCTAGGTGGAGCCTTGCTTAAATTTGGACTGGAATTAAGAGGAGATGGAAGCGAAGTCCATGGTCTAAGCTTTGAGGGTAATGGTGGGGAAACTATGATATTTATTGAAGAAAAAAACCCCAATAGTAAAATACTTGATTGCTACTTCAATGGAAATAGAACTGTAGGCAAAGCTATTGAGGGAAGAGAAACTAGCGGCTTAGTAGTAAAAAGGTGTGTAATAAGAGATTTTACAGAGTTTGGTATATTTTGGCAGTCATATTTTCCAAAATATTTATATGATAGCCCTGAAATACCGCCAATTATTGAAGATTGTGATATTAGTGGAATATATCAGCCTGTACGTGGTCAGATGAATGGTACAGGTGAATGTGGCTTATGGGCATCAACTGAATGTACTGTAAATCGGGTTAAAATAACAGATACAGGATGGATGGGCCTTTGGACTGGTGGCAATTGCAATAATGCCTTGTTTTCCAATATAACTATTGATAATTGCTATAAGGATGATAATCACAGTGTAGGAATTTATGTGGAGCATTGGACAAGAGATTCCATTTTTCAGAATTTGCAGATTGGTCCTCTTTCAGGAGCTTCTAGGCCTGGACATCGTATGGATATTGGAATAACAACGGAGTGGGATGATCCAGATATAATGCCCAATCCTGTACTTGGACAGAGCAATGGTGCCAACCATAACAATATATTTGAGAATGGTCAAATAAATTCTAGGCTAATTGGTATTAACCTGGAGGATTCTGAAAACACTACTATAAGAAACATTAAGTTTAAAAATCAAAGGCAATATGCTATAAGGGATCATGACAGCAATGGAACTGGTTATACAACAAGCTTAGAAAAGGGGAGTAATGATTTCAAAGATATAGCTTCTGGATGCATAGAATATATACAAGATTAAAATATCCATTTGCTCTAGAATATATTTTGTGATTTAATTAGAGGGAAAACTATAGGAACCTTATGGAGTCTTTAAAATGTAGTTGTGGCAAGACTTGTAAGTCTTAACTAGGAAGGAGCGAAAGGCTATGAAAGTTATTATGTATGGTGCAGAAATTTGCCCAGATTGTATTGAAGCTAAAGAAATGCTAAAGGAATGTGAAAGTGTTCAGTTAGAGTATAGGAGTATTACAGAAAAAATATCCACACTAAAAGAATTTTTACATTATCGAGACAATGAATCAATCTTTGAAGATGTTAAAAAGAATGGAAAAGTTGGAATTCCTTTTTTTGTTCTAGAGGATGGAAGAAAGACTTTTGATATATTTGAATATGTTGATTTGGAAAAAACAAAATCAGAGTCCACTGTAAATGCCTGTTCTATTGACGGTACAGGTTGTTAATATTGGAAATAGGATTCTTTATTAATATGATTGTTATAAATAACTAAAGCTTAAATGGATTACCTTATACATTGTATAAGGTATTTCTTTATGGAAAGGACTTAAAAAATGGAAGCTGACTTAAAAACAAAGAAGAATTATATTTTCACTAATAAAGCCTTAATGAGACTAATATTACCACTTATAATTGAACAATTTCTTGCAATGGCAGTTGGTATGGCAGATTCTGTTATGGTTGCTAAGGTTGGGGAAAGTGCAGTGTCTGCAGTTTCTCTTGTAGACTCAATAAATATTTTAATAATTAATATTTTTGCAGCTTTGGCTACCGGTGGAGCAGTAGTGGCAGGCCAGTATATTGGTCAAAAACGAAAGGAAAAGGCCTGTAAGGCAGGAGAGCAATTGTTGGTTTTTGTAACCTTTATTTCAATTTTCATCATGGCTCTAATGTATCCAGGAAAAAGCTCTATATAATAGTGGAGCAGCATTATTTAGGGCTATGGGTAATTCAAAAATAACTATGATAACATCAATTATTATGAATGCCATAAATGTAATTGGAAATGCTATATTAATATATGGTTTTAATATGGGCGTGGAAGGTGTTGCTATTCCTACACTGCTTTCTAGGGCGGTAGCTGCTGTCATTATAGTAGCCCTTCTTAGAGATAAGGATCTTCTTATACACATTAGCAAGCCTTTTACTTATAAAATTAATAAGAGAATGGTTAAAAAAATACTTCGTATAGGCATACCTAACGGAGTAGAAAATAGTATGTTTCAGCTTGGTAAAATAATGTTATTAAGTCTTGTAGCTGCTTTTGGTACGGCGTCAATAACAGCTAATGCAGTAGGGAATGCAGTTTCAGCCTTTGAAATTCTGCCTGCTGCCTCCATAGGACTTGCGCTAGTTACTGTAGTGAGCCAGTGCGTAGGTGCAGGGGATTATGAACAAGTAAGGTATTATACTAAAAAACTTTTAAAATACGCATATATGGCTTCAATTTGTATAAATGTAGTTATTATACTGCTTACTCCCCTTATATTAAAAATATATAATTTATCGCCACAAACTACTGAAATGGCTAAGCAGGTTATAATATTTCATGGTGTAAATGTATGCCTAATATGGCCCTTATCTTTTACCCTTCCGAATACACTTAGAGCAGCAAATGATGTCCGTTACACAATGGTGGTAGGAGTGGTATCCATGTGGACCTTTAGATTAGGTTTTGGTTACCTCTTTGCCAAGGTTATGAATATGGGCATGTTTGGTGTTTGGGTAGCTATGATTGTAGATTGGATATTTAGATCAACTATGTTCATAATTAGATACAAGGGAAGCAAGTGGCAGACTAAGGCTTAAAATTGAAGTGTTTAATAGGGTTCCACAGGGAAAGTTAAGTGGAACCCTGTTTTTTTATATTTCAAACTATAGTTACATAATTAAACATGGTTTCCTTCTGCAGCATCTGATACTGCCTTAGTTGGATGAACAGTGCCTTTAGGGTGTTGAGGAGGAGCATAAATAGAATATAATTTTATAGGTTTATTACCTGTATTAATTAAATTGTGCCATTTACCTGCAGGTATTATAAAAGCGTAGTCGTCATAGACTCTTTGTTGGAAATTCAAATTATCTTTACTGTCGCCCATCTTGACAATACCTTCACCTTCTTCAATTCGTATAAATTGATCTGTATTAGGATGGAGCTCTAAACCAATTTCCCCACCTACATCTATACTCATTAAAGTAAGCTGAAAATGGTTTCCTGTCCATAGAGCTGTACGAAAAGTGGAGTTTTCTTTAGTAAGCTCTTCAATATTAACTACAAAAGGTTCTGGTCCATGGTCCTTCAATGGAGAGCTAGGGTTAAATGAATTATTTCTATATACATTAGCACAATAAGGACATTGATATAAGCAATTAGTATTATTATTCATAATGTTATAGTTACCTCTT
>JAAYTB010000052.1 GCA_012523855.1 Clostridia bacterium | reverse complement strand
TTGGTGGAGATAAGGGGATTCGAACCCCTGGCCTTCTGAATGCCATTCAGACGCGATCCCAACTTCGCCATATCCCCAAGGAACAATAATATTCTACTATGTAATTTAGAAAAAAGCAAGGGGTAATTAGCAAGAATAATTTGTTAATATCTAGTTTGATATTTATATCTACAAGTGTTAATATTAGCTTGTCTGTTTAAAAAGTTACGGAGGTGGATTTTTTGAGGAAGTATTTAGAGATGTTTATTTCCTTTTTTAAGATAGGTGCTTTTACTTTAGGTGGAGGCTATGCTATGATAGCCCTTATTCAAAAAGAAGTAGTTGATAATAAGAAATGGGTGGACAAGGAAGAGTTTGTTGATATGTTAGCATTGGCCCAATCATCTCCAGGTCCTTTAGCTGTAAACACATCAGTCTTTGTAGGCTATAAAACTGCAGGTATTAAAGGGAGTATAGCTACTACCTTAGGTACAGTTATGCCTTCCTTTATAATAATTTTACTAGTGGCAATATTTTTTACAGGTATAAAAGATAACCCTTTAGTGGAAAGGATATTTAAAGGCTTAAGACCAGCAGTAGTTGCTCTCATAGCATCTCCTATATACTCTATGGCTAAAAACGCTAAAGTTAATAGAAAAACTATCATCATTCCAGTATTAGCTGCAGTATTAGTTGCTTTTGTCAAACTATCTCCTATATATATAATATTATTAGCTGCCCTAGGAGGAATAATCTATACATCAAGAAAGGGAAGGAAGGCCTAATGATCTATTTAAAACTATTATTTTCATTTTTTAAGATTGGTTTATTTAGCTTTGGTGGTGGCTATGCTATGCTTCCCATGATAGAAAGGGAAGTTGTAGTTTTAAATGGTTGGATTAGTCAAAAGGAATTCATAGATATTGTAGCTATTTCACAATCTACACCAGGGCCTATATCTATTAATTCAGCTACATACATAGGCTACAAGACTGGAGGAGTATTAGGTTCAGCTTTGGCAACCCTAGGTACTGTATTGCCTTCATTTATAATTATGCTAATAATATGTAAGTTCTTTTTGAAGTTCAAGGGCAATAAGCACCTTGAAGGGGCTCTTTCTGGATTGAGGCCAGCGGTAATTGGATTAATTGCAGCTGCAGCCATATCACTAGTTGGTGAATCCTTTGTGGATTATAAAAGCATAATAATTTTTGCAGTGGTTTTCATAGCTACCTTTAAGTTTAAGATTGACCCAATTATTATGATTCTAGCCTCTGGAATTGCAGGAACTATATTATATTAATTGAGAGTGGAAAAGATTTAAGGAAAAAAAGGGCAGATAACCTTTATAGTTATCAGCCCTTCTTTAATACTTAAATTAAAAAATCAAAAACTTTCCACTTAACAAAATCACTTCTAATTCCAACTTCTAACCTCTAAATAGCCTTACTGCCTCTATTTAAAGCTGTTAAGCCTGTTCTGATAAGCTCAATAATACCAAAAGGTCTTAACATTTCTATAATGGCAGAGATTTTTTTAGAATCACCAGTGGCTTCTATTATCATGCTTTTTTCATTGATGTCTATAATGTTTGAGCGGAAGATATTTACTACTTCTATAATGTTTGAACGGTTATTTATGCTGGAACTTACCTTTATTAAAGCAATCTCTCGAGAAACAGCATTGTGCATATCAATTTCCTGCACCTTTATTACATCAACTAATTTATTTAATTGCTTAGTGATTTGTTCTATCACCGTTTCATCCCCAGGAGCTACAATAGTGATTCTGGAAACGGTAGGATCTTCCGTTGTTCCTACTGTCAAGCTTTCTATATTATATCCCCTTCGGCTGAATAGTCCGGAGATTTTACTTAGAACACCGAAGTGGTTTTCAACTGTTATTGATAAGACATGTTTTTTTATTTTAAAAACCTCCTTACTATAAAAGAGTTCTTACGTCAGCGTCAACTACACACTCAATGAGAGTAGCTTTTTCTTGATCTTTTGCAAAGAGAAAAGCCTCGTTAAACTCTGAATTACTCTTAACCTTTCTCCAATTTAAGCCGTAAGCTTCTGCTATTTTAGTGAAATTAGGGTTATGTTCCATCTCTACACCATAGCTCTCTTTATAAAGCTTATTTTGAATTTCTCTTACCATGCCTAGACCACTGTTATTAAAAACTACAATGATTAGATTTACATTATAGTTTAATATAGTTCCAAGCTCCTGTAGGGACATTTGAAAAGCTCCGTCACCAACTGTTACAATTACAGTTCTGTCTGGACAAGCTATTTTTGCACCTATGGCAGCAGGGAGAGAGTAGCCCATAGTTCCTAAACCGCCAGAAGTAAAGAATAGACGGTTTTTTATCATATCAAAATGGCGAGAAGCCCACATTTGGTTTTGGCCTACGTCTGACACTAAAATAGTATCATCATCTGAATTAGCAGACATGAACTGAACTGCAGCCTTGGGGTCAAAAGAAATTTCATTCTTATCCTTATTTTTAGACTGTCTATTTGCTAGGTCTTTTTCCTTTAGTTCCTTAACTTCCTTTAACCAGTCTTCTATTTCTAATGGTTCTATCATACTGTTAAGCTGAGATAAAATATCTTTTGCGTCACCTACTACTGGTATCAATGAGCTAAGATTTTTACCTATCTCTGCTGGGTCTATATCAATATGGATAATTTCTTTAGTTTCACCACTGTTGAAAGGTGTAATAGCTCTATCACCAAATCGACTACCGATGTTTAAAATAACATCTGCTCTAGAGGCTGCCATATTAGCTATAGCCATTCCGTGCATTCCCACCATACCAAGATAATGTTCATAATCGCTGGGAACAGAGTCCTTACCCATCAATGTATGTACCACAGGGATATTGGAAAGCTGTAAAAAGTCTTCTAGTTCTTCTCTAGCATTGGAACATGCTACACCTCCACCAACGCAAATAAGAGGTTTCTTACAATCCTTTAATTTGTCTACTACCTTCTTTATTTGAAGGGTGTGGCCTACAGTAGTAGGCTTATAGCCTCTAATGTTTATTTCCATAGAGTAATCAAAATCTATTTCCTTGTTTTGTAGATCCATAGGAATATCAATTAGAACAGGGCCTGGTCTACCAGTCCTAGCTATATAAAAGGCCTCTTTTATTATACGAGGGATATCCTTTTCGTCCTTAATTAAGTAATTGTGTTTAGTAAAAGGTTCCGTTGAACCTGTTATATCCGCTTCTTGGAAAACGTCCTTACCTATTTGATAGGTGTTAACCTGACCTGTTAATATTACCATTGGAATAGAATCCATATAAGCTGTTGCTACTGCAGTAATTACATTAGTTGCTCCTGGACCGGAAGTAACTAAGCAAACCCCAACATTACCGGTAGCTCTTGCATATCCACTGGCACTATGACCAGCCCCTTGCTCATGGCGAACTAAAATGTGCTGTATTCGGCTTTTTCTAAGTTCCTCATAAATAGGAATTACAGCTGCGCCAGGATAACCAAAAACAATATCTACTTTTTCTTCTTCAAGACACTTAACAATCGCTTTCGAAGCTTTCATAGAACCCCCTCCTTATAGTTGTAATGCACTAAAGTACATATTTTCTAAATTATAATGTTAAGAAAAGAATGTGTCAATATATAGGTGCATATAAATTAAAGATTAATGCATAAATATTTAAGCCTATATATTGACAGGAAACTATAATTGTGCTAAATTAATAAGCAACATCTAAAAAGGTATTGAGAAGGAAGAGTAGTATTCATGATTCTTTAACAGAGAGTGGGGGTAGGTGAAAGCCCATAAAGATAGTGGATATGAAAATCACCTTTGAACTGCAAGCTGAACTTGTATAATATTAAATTACAATAGTAGGCTCTGCCGGTGAAAACCGTTATATTTATGAGTAAAGAATTTGGGTGGTACCGCGAGTATAATTCGCCCCATGGGGCGTACTATACTCTTTTTTTATTATCTTTTTTACATAAAACAATATCTTCATAAATAAAAAGGAGTGAATATTCTTGCAAATGGGGGCAAAAGTTTTTATCTACGACACAACCTTAAGAGATGGAGCGCAAGCTGAAGGTATATCCTTCACACTTCAAGATAAGATGAAAATATGCAGGATACTAGACGAATTTGGGGTAGAATATATAGAAGCTGGTAATCCTACATCTAATCCAAAGGATATTGAGTTTTTTCAGAAGGTAAAAGAAATTAAACTAAAAAACTCTAAGCTGGTGGCCTTTGGAAGCACCAGAAAGCCTTTTGTAAAAGCAGAAGAAGATGCTAATCTAGCGGCTTTGATCAATGCTGGCACAGAGGCAGTGGCAGTATTCGGCAAGAGCTGGGATATGCATGTATCAGAAGTGCTTAAAACAACCTTGGATGAAAATTTGAATATGATCAAGGACACTGTTGCCTATTTAAAATCTGGAAACAAGGAAGTTATCTATGATGCTGAGCATTTCTTCGATGGTTTTAAAGCTAATGAAGAATATGCCCTTGCAACCTTAAAAGCTGCAAAGGATGCTGGTGCTGATTGGCTAGTACTATGTGATACCAACGGAGGTTCCTTAACTTCGGAAATTAACAAGATAGTTAAAATAGTTGGGGAGAAGGTAGGGGGCAAGATAGGTATACATTGCCATAATGATATTGGCTTAGCTGTTGGCAATTCCCTAGAAGCTGTAATAAGCGGTGCCTCAATGGTTCAAGGAACTTTTAATGGCTACGGCGAAAGATGTGGTAATGCAGACTTAACCAGTATAATGCCAACTTTAAAATTAAAATTACAATATGATTTTAAAAGTGGGCATAATATTGATGAAATAACCAGTGTTTCAAGGTATATTAGTGAGATAGCTAATATGGGCCATAACTCTAAGGCTCCTTATGTAGGAAACAGCGCCTTTGCCCATAAAGGTGGCATGCATATAGACGCAGTCCTTAAATATCCAGAATCTTTTGAGCATATAAAGCCAGAGTTAGTTGGTAATAGCAGAAGAATTCTTATGTCTGAGGTAAGTGGAAAGAGTACTGTTGTAAAAAAGATTCAAAATGTAGCCCCTTGGATAACAAAGGATTCAGCTGAGGCTCAAGGGATTATAGATAAGCTAAAGCAATTGGAATATGAAGGCTATCAGTTTGAAGGAGCAGATTCCTCTTTTGAACTTATGGTTAGAAGAATCCTTGGTATGAAAGAAGAGTTTTTCCAGGTAAAGGACTTTAGGGTTTACTGTGAAGATAAGTGGCATGAACTAAACAGTGCCTATGCTGTTATTAAGATAGAAGTTGATGGAGTAGAGGAACTAACTGCAGCGGAAGGGGACGGTCCAGTTAATGCCATGGATAGAGCGCTGAGAAAGGCCTTAAAAATATTCTATCCAGAATTAAAGAAAATGAGGCTTACTGACTACAAGGTAAGAGTTTTAGATACTGCTGATGCCACAGCGGCAAAAGTTAGGGTTCATATAGAAAGTACCGATGGTGAAAATACCTGGGGTACCGTTGGTGTTTCAACTAACATAATTGAAGCTAGCTGGGTGGCTTTAGTAGATTCTTTAGAATACTTTTTAAATCAAGAAAAAATAAAAAGGGGGAACAAGTAATGAAAATTGCATTAATACCAGGAGATGGAATAGGTGCTGAGGTTATTAAACAGGCCTTAAAGGTTTTAAATGTAGTAGAGAAAAAATATGATGTGAAATTTGAGAAAGAAGAAGTTCTAATGGGTGGTATTGCCATTGATAAAACTGGAGTGCCACTACCAGAGGAAACTATAAAGGTTTGTCAGGCTAGCAACGCTGTACTTTTAGGTGCTGTTGGGGGAGATAAGTGGGATAGCCTACCAGGACATTTAAGACCAGAAGCAGGACTTTTAGGTATTAGAAAGGCATTAGGTGTGTATGCTAATTTAAGACCAGCTATAGTATTTCCACAGTTAAAGTCTGCTTCTACCTTAAAAGAAGAAACTCTCAAAGATGGTCTTGACATCCTAATCATAAGAGAGCTTATTGGAGGATCTTATTTTGGAGAAAAGAAGAGGGTTCAGCTAGAGGATGGTACTTACAAGGCGTGGGATACTCAAGTATATACCACTGCTGAAATTTCAAGAATAACCCATATGGCCTTTGATATAGCAAGAAAAAGAGATAAAAAATTAACTCTAGTAGATAAGGCCAATGTTCTAGAAAGTTCTAGACTTTGGAGGGAAGTTGTTACTGATATTGCAAAGCAGTATCCAGATGTAGAACTCAACTATATGTATGTTGATAATGCTGCAATGCAGTTAATTAGAAAGCCAAACCAGTTCAGTGTAATATTAACTGAGAATATGTTTGGAGATATCTTAAGTGACGAAGCTTCTATGATAACAGGTTCCTTAGGTATGCTACCATCTGCTTCCTTAGGTGATGGAAATATAGGCTTGTATGAGCCAGTACACGGTTCTGCACCAGACATTGCTGGCCAAGATAAGGCTAATCCATTGGCTACTATTATGAGTCTATCTATGATGCTTAGATATTCCTTCAATATGTATGAGGCAGCAGAGGATATAGAAAAGGCTATCCACAAGGTATTGGATAAGGGCTACAGAACCTTAGATATTATGTCTGAGGGAATGACTGTTGTAGGCTGTGAGGCTATGGGTGACCTTGTTGTTGAAGCACTAGCCTGAGGTAGAAAATGAATTTAGATTTAATAGATAAAAACACTAATATAGGCTATTATGGAGTGCCTGCTTCCTATTCTCATGAAGCTATGCTTAATATTTTTGGAGAAGGTTACAATGAAGTAAACAGCGAATCCTTTGAAGGTGTATTTAAACTTTTGGAAGAAGGGAAAATCAAGTACGGTGTAGTTCCTATAGAGAACTCTTCCACTGGCAGTATTTCCGAAGTTATGGATTTGCTAAACAAGTATAAGGCCTTCATTATAAAAGAGAAGTGCATGAGAATAAACCAGTGTCTACTTGGAATTGAGGGTGCAACTATAGAGGATATAGAAGAGGTCTATTCCCACCCTCAAGGCCTTCAACAGAGCAAGGAGTTTTTGCAAGCTCACAGTCATTGGAAACTATATAATTACTACAATACAGCTAAAAGCGCCCAATATGTAAAGGAGTCTGCCACAAAGACTAAAGCTGCAGTAGGCAGTAAAAAAGCAGCCCAATTATATGGTTTGAAGGTAATTAAAGCTAATATCAACACCAATCAAGAAAATTACACAAGATTCATTGTAATAAGTAGTAGCTTGGAGGAAAGTGATAAGGCAGATAAACTTAGCATAGTACTAAAGTTGCCCCATAAGGTTGGTTCCTTACACAATGTAGTTAAAATAATTTCCGAAAACAATTTAAGCATGATGAAAATAGAATCCAGACCTATAGCCAATACTCCTTGGGAATATTCCTTCTATATTGACTGTGAAGGAAACTTAAAGGATGAAAAGGTAAGAAAAGCTTTGGAAAATATTAAGGATAATAGTATAGCTTTTAAAATTCTAGGTAACTATAAGATGGATTGTTAAAAAAGGGACTGCTATACAAGTAACCAATTGGTTAATAGTATAGCAGTAATTTTTGTGTAAAAATAATAAGGGATTTTTCAATTGTCCCTTTCCATTTATATTAAGTCTCCTTGACCTTTCTTTGATCTAGATGATACCTTTGAGGGGGTATCTTTTTTATTCCTATATTCCCTACATCGTCTTAGAACGGTTTCAACAGCTGTTTTTGCATCCTTGCAGAAGTCTAGTTTGATATTCTTCCTTTCATCTATGTAACAACCTTCATAAGCAAATTCCTTGATCTTTGAACTTAAGCCACCAGCCTCTTTAGCCCCTTTGGAGCTATACTCCATTATGCCGCTAGTTGCTCCAGTCATTAGAAGGGCCTTATTTAAAGCGATCTCCTTGCCAACGTCGTAAGCAATAATTTCCATAGACTTAGGAATCTCTCCTGACTGACCAATTACACCTATTCGAAACATTTCATCCACCCTTTCATATGATACTTGGATAATTATAGTTTATAGTAAAGGTAGTAGATTAATGCAACTTGTATGATAAATATAAGGGGAATAAAGAGAGTAAATTGCCAATGTTTTGTTTTGTGCCTGAATTTTTTCATTCCCAAGAAGACGCCCGGGCTGCCAAATAGGAGGGCTGTAAGAAAAATAGTAGATTCCTTAATCCGCCATTGACGATTTTTTGCATATTCTTTATCCTTATAGATTATTATAAGGCCAACAATATTAATCATTATAAGGTATATCACAGCATATTTCATAAATTCCACCTCTTTTAAAATTAGCATATAAATTTTAAGGCCTTCCTCAGTTAGCTGAGAAAAGCCTTGCTCAATTTATTTAAAATCTTTTATGAATCTTTTCCTCATGTAGCTTATAATTACTGTTAAGGCATAGTCAAAAACAAAGAAAGCTATCTGTGCCAGCAATAATACAGCATAAATAGGTAGTACCTCTGAAATTGCAGAAGTAAAAAGTTTAGTATATAAGCTATACAATATAAATAAAATTACATTGAAGTATAGAAGTTTTAGGATGATTTCGTATAAGGCCTTATTTATTCTTTCTATATAATACTTAAGAAAACCATAAAGGCCAAAAAATAATGCGTAGCCAACAGTTTCTACCTTAGGACCTATTAAGACTAAGGAAAGAATAGAGGCAGTAACATAAACTACAAAACTATTTTTTCCCTTGCTTGTAAGGATGGAGTAGGGAATAATTGCAGAGGAAACTGCTAATATGGATAGTTTACTGGTAGGAGCTATACTAGCCATATAAACTAACAGGACAATAAGAGCTACTGATAGGCCTCCTCTGGCAATATTTGAACTTTTATTCAACTAATCACCCCCAACATTAACAACATCCAATTAAGTCGCCGCCAGCACATTCGCACATGCTATCAAGACACCAGAGCTTTAAACAAAAATCACATTCGTCGTCTCGATGGATTCTTCCATAGTAATTACTTCTATAATGATTATTGTTTCTATTCATTGAATGGAAAGCATCTCTGTACTCTGGGTTGGTAGGGCTCATATTATAGGCAGTGCTAACATAATTTCTGGCACTGTCATACCAACCTTTTCTCAAATGAACCATACCCATTAGATAGTACCATTCTGCATCCTTTGTGGATATTGAATTTAATGTTGTTTCAGCTCCTCTGAAATTACCTCTTTGCAGATCAGAACGTACTGAACTATAACTATTTGTCTGTCTATAATTATTTGATTGTCCATAATTGCTAGACTTACTACTGTAATTGTTACTAGAATAGGAAGAGCTTGAGTTACTATTAGAAGCATTTTTCATTAAGTATTCATAAGCTTCATTGACTTCACGCATTTTTTCTTCAGCTAAGTCTTTTAAAGGGTTGGCACCATATTGATCTGGATGATATTTTTTTGCTAATTCCCTATAAGCTCTTTTTATTTCCTCTTTAGAGGCTCCTTCACGGACGCCTAGTATTTCATAAGGATTGGACATTTGCTAATTCACTCCTTTTAAAAACTGTATCCATTTTTTCCATTAGCCCTAATTCTAAAATATTATATAAAAGCTCCTGATTCTTTTTTAAAGGAAGGTTTTTTAGAGAAGCAAAACATGAGTATGCACAGCTAGTGAGAATAAAGTCTATGTTCTCTTTAACCTTGTTTTTAAGCTCTTGGAATGTGAGATTATCTTTATTGTATAAAGCATTTATTAAATTAAATTTATTGTTTTTCATGTCTTTTTCTAAATCGTCCCAAGCATCTATTATGTATATCCACTTGCCTAAATTATAGCCTAACCAATATAGGGCCTCTTTAACTTCATCATTATTTTTCACATATTCAGCTATAATATATGCTGTTAAATCTGCAAAGCAGTGGGAGATTTCATCTATATTGTATTTATATGCTTCAGCTTCCATTTTATAAAGTTTATTTAACGATTCTTTTATATAATTATTTAAAGTATTGTCCTTAACGTATTTTTTTAAGAACATACTAGCAACTTTACTTTGTATTGCATTATCATCATTTATATTATCAATAAGCTTATAATAGGTCAATACTATATTACATTGTGCTGCATACTTCAAAGCTTCATTATCAATTAAAATAAGCTTTTTTGAAAGGGGATGAAGGGAACAAGTTATCTTTTTAGAAGCTAAGGGCTTATCGTTTAATGAATCTAATAATATGGCAAGAAAGGTCATATCATAATTTAATGTGGCCCTAGGCAGGTTACCGTACTGCTCTTTAATGGTGTGACAAAGGCCGCAATAGTATGCTTTGAATTTTTCATAGTCTCTAACTTTAAGTTCCATTTTACATGGCATTACGTAACCAAACATATATGACTTGTACAACTCCTTGTTGAAAGATATTCTTTCCTTAATATATAACTAAGTATAGCATAAGAACCCAGGCTACCGTCAAGAAGTTTAAGGGACTCTTAATCTTATATTAATCTAATTTTAATCTAAGGATAGATCTTTGAGATTGTATATTTTAAATAAAAGTTGATAGACAGCCTGAAAGGGGCTTATCCATCAACTTAACTAATTAAAAGACAGAGTGAATAGCCATTTTTTACATAGTCTTAAAATGTCTTTTCAGTTTATCCAAATGTTCCATGTCCTTAGAATAAATATCTCTTATCAAGGCGCAACTGGTTGGGTCCAAATCTCCCTTAACTATCTCCATCCCCATCTTGCTACCTTGTTCTTCCCAGTAGCGGGCTTCCTCACATATTTCTGCATCACTTTTATCTACTATATTTTTTATTGAGTTCATAATTTGGCCAACCTTACCTTTTAAGTCAACAGACTCAGCAGGTTCTCCTCCTAATAGCCTTATTCTATCAGAAATCATTTGGGCATGCCTAGTATGGTCCTGTAAAATCTCTTCTAAGTCTGCTTTAACAGCAGGGTCACTGGCCTTGTTGATATATTTTTTATAACTATCAATAGCCATATATTCACCTTTTAAATAAGCGTTTAGCTCTGCAATGGAAGTTTTCTTATTTGTGTCCATTTCCTACCACCCTCTCTTATAGATTATATAAGAAGTTTGTGCTTAAGTTTAAAAAGATATTCAAAAATATTAGTGCATAAATATAAAAATAACTTGCATAAATATAAAAAATGTCTTATAATAGCTTTAATGAAAGTTGAAGAACAGTTTACCAGGATAAAAGGGGGATTTTAATATGAAAGAAAAAGTTGTATTAGCATATTCAGGAGGATTAGATACATCTATTATAGTGCCATGGTTAAAGGAAAACTATGATTACGAAGTAATAGCTGTTTGTGCCGATGTAGGTCAGGGAGATGACATGGAAGAGGTTAAGCAAAAGGCCATAGAAAGCGGTGCAGATAAAATATATGTAGAGGACTTAAGGGAAGAGTTTGTTACTGAATATTTATACAAGGCCATAAAGAGTGGTGCCAAGTATGAAGGAAAGTACATGTTGGGGACTTCCTTTGCAAGACCTTCTATAGCAAAGAGATTGGTAGAAATTGCTCATAAGGAAGGAGCAAAGGCAATTTGTCATGGTTGTACAGGTAAGGGTAATGACCAAGTAAGATTTGAGCTAGGCATTGCTTGTTTCGATCCGTCTATTAAAATCATAGCTCCTTGGAGAATCTGGGACATTAAATCCAGAGAAGATGCTATTGATTACGCAGAAAAGAAAGGAATTAAAACACCTGTTACTAAGGAAAAGATCTATTCAAGAGATAAAAACCTATGGCATCTTAGCCATGAAGGTGGAGATCTGGAAGAGCTTAAAAATGAACATAAGAAGGACCTATATCAAATGACCATCCATCCTGAAGATGTAGAGGATAAGCCAGAGTATGTGGAAATTACCTTTGAAAAAGGTATACCTGTAAAGGTAAATGGCAAGGACTTATCTCCAGTGGAACTTATGGAGGAGTGCAATGCAATAGCTGGAAGAAACGGCGTTGGAGTTGTTGATATTATAGAGAATCGATTGGTAGGTATGAAGTCAAGAGGAGTATACGAAACTCCTGGTGGAACTTTGCTTTATGAAGCACATGATGTTTTGGAAAGCCTTACTATTGATAAGCAAACTGCACATTTTAAGCAAATAGTTGCACTTAAATATTCAGAGCTAGTATATGACGGCTTATGGTTTACAGAACTAAGAGAGGCTCTTGATGCCTTTATAGATGTTACACAGAAAAATGTAACAGGAACAGTAAAAATGAAACTATATAAGGGCAGCATGATGGTAGCAGCCATAGATGCTGAAAAACCATTATATGATGAAGGTATTTCTTCTTTTGGTGCTAGTGATTTCTATGATCATAAGGATTCAGAGGGATTCATTAATTTATTCTCTCTACCATATAAGATCAGAGCTATGGTAAATAAAAAATAGATTGGAGTATGAAACTATGAAGCTTTGGGGCGGAAGGTTTAGAGACGGAGAAAGCAGCTTAATGGAGGATTTTAATTCTTCCTTAAGCTTTGATAAGAGACTTTGGAGAGAAGATATTCAGGGCAGCTTGGCTCACGTAAAGATGCTAGAGAAATGTGGCATAATCTCCAAAGAGGATGCAGAAAAAATAACTAAGGGGCTAAATGAAATATATAAGGACATTGAAGAGGGCAAGTTACTTATAGAAGGGGATTACGAAGATATACACAGCTTCATAGAGCTTAATCTTACTAAGCGAATTGGGGAGGCTGGTAAGAAGTTACATACTGCTAGAAGTAGAAATGATCAGGTGGCAGTAGATATGAAGTTGTATTCTAGAAAAACTGGCCAAGAAATTATTGAGCTTTTAGACAATCTTATAGAAGCTTTAAAAAAGAAGGGCAGTGAAAACAATGTTATCATGCCTGGCTACACCCATCTTCAGAGGGCTCAAGTTGTTACTTTTAACTATCATTTAGGAGCCTATGTGGCTATGTTTCAGAGGGATAAAAAGAGGGTAGAAAATGCCATAGAGCTTTTAAACGAAAGTCCTCTAGGCTGTGGTGCATTGGCTGGGTCAACCTATCATATTGATAGAAGCTTTACCGCCAAGGAACTTGGTTTTTCAAAGGCTGTAGATAATTTCTTAGATGGGGTAAGCGATAGAGATTATCTAATTGAACTTTTGTCCAATTTTTCCTTGATAATGATGCATCTGAGCAGACTTAGTGAAGAACTAATACTGTGGAGTAGTAAGGAATTTGATTTTATACAAATCAGTGACTTGTATTCCACTGGCAGTAGCATTATGCCTCAAAAGAAAAACCCAGATGCCGCCGAGCTAATAAGGGGGAAAACTGGAAGGGTATATGGAGACTTAATGTCGTTATTAACTGTATTGAAGGGAATACCACTAGCCTATAATAAGGATATGCAGGAAGATAAGGAAAGCTTTTTCGATGCAGTGGATACAGTGAAGGCATCCTTAACTATTGCAACTGATCTTATTCTTACTTTAGAAGTTAAAAAAGATAATATGGAGAAGGCAGTAGATGAGGGATTCCTAAATGCTACAGAAGTTGCCGATTATTTAGTTTGTAAGGGTATGGCTTTCAGAGATGCCCACAGTGTAGTAGGTAAGATTGTAATCTATTGTGAGGATAATAAGAAGGAAATCTTATCTTTGACCTTAGATGAATTTAAGAACTTTACAGATCTAATCGACTCTTCAATCTATGACTATATTCAGTATAAAAACATATTGTCAAAGGGTATAAAAAAAGAAATTGGATATAATTAAGAAAACAGCTTCTGTAGGCTAGAAACCTTCAGAAGCTAATTTATTTCAAAATATAATTGCAAATGAAATATATTACTAGTAAAATATTATCAAATACGGCTTAATAAACAAAAGGGGCGATTTTTTAAGATGATGGAAAGTAGAAGACAGAATTATATGAAGAAGGTTAAGAGAGTTGTTATTAAAGTAGGCTCCTCTACATTGACCTATCCTAATGGCCTATTAAACTTTGAAAGAATAGAAGGTCTATCTAGGCAAATTGCAGATATACACAATAGGGGAATGGAAGTTATCCTTGTTAGCTCTGGTGCAATAGCTGCAGGTATGGGGAGGCTAGGATTAAAGACTAAGCCTAAATCTGTAGTAAGGCAACAGGCTTGTGCTGCCGTTGGACAGGTTAGATTGATGCATATGTACGATAAGATTCTTGGGGAATATGGAAAAAACACAGCTCAAATATTAATAACTAAGGAAGACATGGAAGATCCTAAAAGATTAAAACATGCTAAGAACACCTTCCGTGCTTTAATTAAGGAAAATGTTATTCCTATAGTTAATGAGAATGATGCTATAACTATAGAAGAAATTAAAATTGGGGATAATGATACTTTATCAGCACATGTATGCAAATTTGTGCAGGGAGATCTTTTAATAATAATGTCAGATATTAATGGTTTATATGATTGCAATCCTGCAAATAATGAAGAGGCTAAACTAATTAACTATGTAGGCTCTGTAACAGAGGAAATAGCTTCTTGTGCTGAAGGAGCTGGAAGCAACCTAGGAACAGGGGGAATGGTTACTAAGCTCAAGGCAGCTAATATTGTAAATCAGTATGGAGCTGCTATGGTTATAGTAAACGGCTCTGAAGAGCGTATAATAAATAGGGTTTTAAATGGGGAAGAGGTAGGGACCTTTTTTGATACCTGCATATAAATAATTTTAATATTATGGAGAGGTGATAAAATGGATATTAAGAACTATGTTCTAGAAAAAGCCAAGGGAGCTAAGGAAGCTTCAAGACTAATGAACAGTATGAGTAGTAAAACTAAAAATACTGCCTTGAAGGCAATGGCTCAAGCTTTGTTGGACAATATGAAGGAAATTATTGAGGCTAACAGCGTAGACATAAAGAAAGGAAAGGAAAATGGACTGTCTAAGGCCTTATTGGATAGGCTTTTACTAACAGAAGAAAGAATAAAGGATATGGCAGAGGGATTAATTAAGGTATCAGACCTACAAGACCCTATAGGAGAAGCGGTAAGAATGTGGAAGACTGAAGATAATTTGACTATAGGTCAGGTTAGGGTACCCTTAGGAGTAATAGGAATAATATACGAAGCAAGACCAAATGTTACTGTAGACGCTACAGGCCTATGCATAAAAGCAGGTAATGCCGTTATATTGAGAGGTGGCTCTGAAGCAGTTAACTCCAATAAAAAAATAGCAGAAATCATAAGCAAGGCAGGAATAGAAGCTGGATTAGCAGAAGGCTTCCTACAATATATAGAAAACACTGACAGAGAAGCTGTTAAAGTCCTAATGAAGCTCAATGACTATATTGATGTCTTAATTCCAAGAGGAGGGGCTAGCCTAATAAAAACAGTTATAGAAAACTCCACCATACCAGTGATTCAAACTGGTGAAGGTAATTGTCATCTATACATTGATGCAGCAGCAGATCTCAATATGGCTAAGGACATAGTAATAAATGCAAAAACTCACAGACCTGGTGTTTGTAACGCTATAGAAACCCTATTGGTTCATGCTGCTATAGCAGATAAAATACTTCCTGCTATAAAAGAGGAAATGGATAAATATAAGATAGAATTAAGAGGCTGTGAAAAGACTAAAGCTTTCTTGCCAGATATAGAAGTAGCCAATGATGGGGATTGGGATGCAGAATATTTAGATTTAATACTGGCAGTGAAAGTGGTAGAGTCCATAGATCAAGCCCTAGACCATATATATAAGCACAGCACAAAGCATTCTGAAGCCATAGTAACTTCTGACTATGCTAATGCTCAAAGATTTTTAAATGAAGTAGATGCAGCTGCAGTTTATGTCAACGCCTCCACTAGGTTTACTGACGGAGCACAGTTTGGATTCGGTGGAGAAATCGGTATAAGTACACAGAAACTTCATGCTAGAGGTCCAATGGGAATCAAGGAACTAACAAGCACAAAATTTATAGTATACGGTGAAGGACAAATAAGAAACTAATCAAATATAGAATATAAAAGAAGAAGATTGGGCATAATAGCACTATGAATCTTATTTTAGACTTTTCTCTAAAAAGTAAGGAGTGCTGTTATGAGTATCTTTGGCAATGGCTTTGGAGGACCTTGGCCACTTCCATTTGTAGTTAACAGTAAAAGTGATGAAGACCAATACACAAAAATGGCCCATGATGAATATAAAGTTTATGTTAACGATGATTTCGTTGGCCATAAAACCTTAATAGCCCAAACAGAAAAGGTGGAAGATCTAGACCACTATTTAAAGACTCAAGGATTTAGAAATTTTCACAGCAAAACAATGGGCAATGTCTATAAGATAGATTGTGTAGAGGATGATAGTAGACATATGAAGGAGGTTTTATCTGTATATTTAAAGATAAGATAAGCCTGGTAAACTATAGATAAAAAGAGCTGACAAAGTTATATAAACTTTGTCAGCTTTTCAAATATATTAAAGGAAATCTAGTTTGAACTAATGATAAATAAATGTTATATTATGTGGAGATACTTGCATATTAAAGACAATCATGGAAAGGGTGATATTATGACAGAATTATTAAAAGGGCTCAAGCCTGAAAAGGTATTCTATTATTTTGAGGAGATTTCAAGGATTCCAAGAGGATCAGGAAATGAGAAAAAAATAAGTGATTATTTAGTTTCCTTTGCAAAGAGTAAAAATTTAGAGGTTATTCAGGACTCTTTTAATAATGTTATTATTAAGAAAGCTGCTACAAAGGGTTATGAAAATTCCCCTATAGTTATTATTCAAGGTCATATGGACATGGTTTGTGAAAAAAACAATTCAAAAGTTCACAATTTTGATGTGGATCCTATAGAGTTAATTGTAGAAGGGGATTATGTAAAGGCTAACGGTACCACCCTAGGAGCGGACAATGGTATTGCAGTGGCCTATGGTCTAGCCTTACTAGACTCAGATGATATTGACCATCCACCATTGGAAGTTTTGTTCACTACAGATGAGGAAACAGGAATGACTGGAGCAGCTAACTTAAATCCTCAGCATATACAGGGAAGAATTTTAATTAATATAGATAATGAAGAAGAAGGTCAATTACTGGTAAGCTGCGCTGGAGGCCTAAGAACTAAATTAGAATTACAGGCAGAAAGAGAAAGTATTAACCAAGATGAATATAAGAAATACAAACTAATGGTAAGTGGCCTTAAAGGCGGACACTCAGGAATGGATATTATCAAACAAAGAGCTAATGCTAATAGGATACTGGGAAGAGTCCTTGTGGATCTAATAAATAGTATTGATTATAAATTGGCAGAAGTGAAAGGTGGAGCTAAGGACAACGCTATTCCAAGGGAAGCAGATGCAGTTATCCTAGTAAAGGAAGAAAAAGTTGATGTCCTAGGAAAAGAAATATCTAAGTGGAATGAAATTTTCAAAAATGAGTACAGGAAATCAGATCCAGGCTTACTTTTACAGCTTGAGGAGACAGAAGTATGCGTTCAAGAAGTTTTCACTGTAGACTGTAGAGATAAAGCAGTAAAGCTAATGTACTTGATACCTAACGGTATACAAACAATGAGTATGGATATTGAGGGTCTAGTGCAAAGTTCCTCAAACCTTGGAATTGTTCGTACTGGACAAAAAACTATTAGCTATGAAAGCGCTGTTAGAAGCTCTGTTAAAAGTTTAAAACATGACATTGTTAACCAAACTCTTATTTTGTCACAGGCTCTTGGAGCAGAAGTTACTGTTCATTCTGAATATCCTGAATGGCAATATGATAACCAATCAAAGATAAGAGAGGTTTTTCAAAGAGTTTATAAGGAGATGTATGGCAAGGATGCAGAAATTGTTGCTATACACGCAGGTGTAGAATGTGGACTATTTAAAGAAAAATTCCCCGATATAGATATGATATCCTTTGGCCCTAATTTATATGATGTCCACACTCCAGATGAAAAAATGAGTATATCCTCTGTACAAAGGAGTTGGGACTACTTACTAAATGTGTTGAAAAGTTTAAAATCTTAGACTAATTTTTAACTTGTAATATTTTCTAATATAATGTATAATCAATTTTGATTATACATTATATTACACCAAATCCATATAAGTGAACATTTTTAAGGTTTTTTGCCGGCCAGATAATCTAACAAAAAAAGGTAACAACTTTTTATGAAAAAGTTTACATAACAGTATTGATAATATTTACAATGGGTGATATACTGTTTATGTAGTATTGGATAATAATACAAAATATGATATTAATGGGGTTACTTTATATTATTTCTATTGGGGGTTGGTTAAAGATGTGTCAATGTCCGTTTTTATCTACGGCAGAAGAAAAGGTTACCTGTTTTAAGGAATGTTCCTTCTATGAATATGAAGATGACGGTTCCGGCTGTCCTTTTAAAAAGATAAAGTCTATAAAATCTATTAATATTAAAGATATAATTGGCTTGGATGGAGTGTATGACAGAGAAGAAGACAAGGAATTCCTAGAAAGAATTTATGTTAAAAATTATTTTTGATTATATAACTTGGAGGGCTATTAATGGAAAGAACACTAGTATTAATTAAACCAGATGGAGTTGAAAGAGGTCTAATTGGGGAAGTAATTAGTGCCTATGAAAAAAGAACTCTAAAAATTCCTGCACTAAAGATGCTACAAGCTGACAGGGCAATAGCAGAAAAGCACTATGAAGAACATAAGGGAAGACCATATTTTGAACCTTTAATTAACTACATTATTGAAGGTAAACTTGTAGCTATGATAGTTGAAGGAGAAAATGCTATTCAATTGGTTAGAAAGATAAATGGAGACAAAGATCCTCTAGCTTCAGATTTAGCAAGCATAAGAGGTATGTATACCAGTGACAAAACCAAAAACTTAGTACATGCTTCTGACAGTGTAGAAAGTGCAGAAAGAGAAATTGGAATCTGGTTTGGAAACTAAGAAGATTAAAAAAAGGTTGATGATTGTTAATTGCAATCATCAACCTTTTTGTATTTTAGGAAATTTTAAATCTTCCTAAAACTATTCCTCTTCTGGATCAGCCAATTCCATTAAAAGATTATGCTTTAAATTCCAAAGCTTTTTAGATAAATCTACATAGTAGGTATGTGGATTCTCAAATCTTAATACTTCTGGCCAGAGTTTTTCTGTCTCTTTTTTGGCAAATTCCCTAATTTCCATTACACTAGGGCCAGTATAAACAGGCTTACCTTTATCAAATATTTTAACTTGCAGTTCCTTTACATAGAAGTTTTTAAGCTTCTTTCTCTTCCAGGTGTGTATAGGATCAAATATAACCAAAGGCTTGCTGGTGTCGATAACTTCATCAGCCAATGTTATTAGGTCTGCAATGGCCTTGTCTGTGTTCTTATCAAAAATTCTATAGATCTTTTTAAAGCCAGGATTAGTTATTTTTCCTTCACTTTCGCTAATTTTAATTTTTGGAATTATAGTATTGTCTTTTTCTATAGCAACTAGCTTATATACACCGCCAAATACAGGTTCAGACTTTGCAGTAATTAATCTTTCTCCCACACCAAAGCTGTCTATCTTGGCTCCCTGGTTTTGTACATCTCGTATAATATGTTCGTCTAAGGAATTAGAAACGATAATTTTTACATCCTCATAACCTGCCTCATTCAGCATTTTTCGAGATTTATTGGTAAGGTAAGTAATATCACCACTATCTATTCTAACTCCTTTTGGTCGAATCCCTTGAGGTTTTAAGATTTCATCGAAGACTTTTATAGCATTTGGTATACCGGATTTTAGTACGTTGTAGGTATCTACTAATAGGGTACAATCATCTGGGTAAGCTTCAGCCCAAGCTTTAAAGGCCTCATATTCAGTATCAAACAATTGAACCCAGCTGTGGGCCATAGTACCAACAGCAGGTACACCAAACATTTCATCAGCTATGGTACAAGCAGTTGAGGAACAGCCACCTATTATTGCTGCCCTAGCCCCATATATGGCTCCGTCGTAGCCCTGGGCTCTTCTAGAACCAAACTCCATTACTGGCTTGCCATTAGCTGCTCTGCATATTCTATTGGCCTTGGTAGCGATTAAGGTTTGGTGATTTATTGTTAAGAGTATCATTGTTTCTATAAATTGTGCCTGAATTACAGGTCCTCTTACTGTAATAAGAGGTTCGTTTGGAAATACTGGATTTCCTTCAGGTACAGCCCAAACATCGCAGGAAAATTTGAAGTTTCTAAGGTAATCTAGGAACTCTTCAGTAAAGGACTCCTTGGACCTTAGATAGGCTAAATCTTCCTCAGTAAATTTAAGGTTAGATAGATATTCTATCAATTGTTGGACTCCTGCCATTATGCAGTAGCCTCCACCGTCAGGAACCCTTCTAAAAAACATATCGAAATATGCAATCTTATCTCCTACTCCGTTTGTTAAGTAACCATTTCCCATAGTAAGTTCATAAAAGTCTACTAACATTGTTAAATTTCTTTCATTCTTAATATTAAAACTTGTTGCTTTCATTTTATTCTCCTCTATATAAATTTGCTTAACTATTATTTTAATACTAAAAAATATACTTTACAACGTTTTAAAAGTTCAATTATGTCAATAATCATAAAAAAGCCTTAAAGAATAGACTTATTTGCTTATATTTATTATGAATTTGGAAGGGAGTAAATATGTTAGATAAATATCAAAAAGAAATTATAGAAGCAAAAGAAAGAAATATATTAGTTGTGGCGTCGCCAGGTAGTGGCAAAACTACAGTAATAATTAATAGAACAGGCTATCTGATAAAGGAAAGGTCTATTGACCCTAAAAATATAATAATAATTACTTTTACCAGGGCTGCCGCAAAAAATATGAGGGAAAGATTTGAAAGATTATTTCCCCAAAGCCAAGCTCCCTTTTTTGGAACCTTTCATTCTTTATTTTACAAGATCTTGAGGAGGCATAGAGGAGAAATAAACATAATAAGTGAAAGGGAAGGATATTATATTATAGAAAATGTCTTAAAAAGCTACCTTGAGGAAGTCAGTGAAGAACGGTTAAAAGACATACTAAATTACATTTCTGCTTATAAAACTGGCTTTAAAAGTTTACAACAGTTAGAAGAACATATTAATTTAAAGATTTTCCACCATTGCATTGAAGGATACGAACAATATAAAAAACAAAAGGCCTTACTAGACTTTGATGATTTACAGTTACAGGTTTTGGATCTATTTAAGAAAAATTACAAAGTATTGGAAGGGTATAGAAATAAGT
The DNA here is from genome assembly GCA_012523855.1 of Clostridia bacterium. GTDB lineage: Bacteria > Bacillota > Clostridia > Clostridiales > Clostridiaceae > Clostridium_AU. The sequence continues at coordinate 24,704 of JAAYTB010000052.1, read as the reverse complement.
TTAAATTCCTACTAGTAGATGAGTTTCAGGATTGTGATCAGCTGCAAATTGATCTATTAAAGAAACTATGCAAGGGTAATTCTCTATTTGCTGTAGGAGACGAGGACCAGTGCATTTATGGTTTTAGGGGTGCAAGGCCAGATTATATGGTAAGTTTTAAAGAAAACTTTCAGGGAGGGGTAAAAAAGTTTTTAATGGTAAATTACCGAAGTGTAAAAAATATTGTAGGCATTTCTGCAAAACTTATTGATAATAACAAGATTCGAAATAAAAAAAGATTTACTGCACAAAGTGATTTTAAAGGCTCTATTGTGGCAGAAAGGCATTTGGATGAAAGAAGTCAAAGTGATGGTATAGCTAAAATGATTATTGAAGCTGTTAATGAAAAAAAGGAAAACTTTAATGATAATGCTATTTTATATAGGACTAATATGGAGGCCAGATCCTTTATAGATGCTTTTGTAAAAAATAAGATACCCTTCCGTTTACTAGATAAGCCATACAACTTTTTCCAACACTCCATATGTAAGGATCTCTTAAGCTATATGAATTTAAGTCAAGACCTAACTAATAGAAAGGATTTTAAAAGAATTATCAATAAGCCCTTCAGGTATATAAATAAGGTAAATCTTGAGAGACTTTTTGCCTATAAGTATAAGGAAGATTGCTTTGATATACTCTGTAATATTGATTCTATCCCTATTTTTCAATACAGGGAGCTACAGAAGCTTAAGAAAGATATAATAAGAATAGGTAAATATCCTCTTTCTCAGCTTACGGATTATATATTGCTAAAGCTTGAATATAGGAAGTACCTCACTGCTTATTGTAGCAAATATGGTGTTTCTGAAGAAGAAGTAGATGAAATAATTAGAGAATTCAAGGAGTCTACTAAAGATTTTCATGATATAGGAAGTTTTCTTAAACACGTAGAGCAGGTTGGCCTAGAGTTAAGTAGGAAAAGTGCAGAGGATGAAGATAGAGTAATTTTGAGTACTATACATGGTGTAAAAGGAATGGAGTTTAAAAACGTCTATCTAATAAATTGTGTTGATGGAAATATTCCTTATAAGAGAGAGGGGAAAGAGAGCGATATAGAGGAAGAGAGAAGGTTGTTTTATGTGGCTATCACAAGGGCTAAGGAAAATTTATATTTAAACCTGTGCCAGTATATGAGAGGAAAGTATAAAGAAGTTTCTCCCTTTATTTCTGAATGTGGTATAAGATTAAAGAAAACGGCCTGATAAAAGCTTTTGCCAGAAATTTATTGAATGTTTTTTGTGGATGTACTATAATTTTATTAAGTGTATAGATATCCAATTTTCAAAGCTGGCTTTTAATTTTACTATAAGTTAAGCTTTAAAATTAGGAATCTGTAGCTCATATTCAATGAATATGAGCTTTCAAAGTATTTGCTAAAGAATGAGGTAGAAATTATGGGTATAAAAGTTAATCCTAGTGAAATAATATTCTCCTTGGACATAGGCACCCGTTCTATAATAGGAACTGTAGGTGTATGGCGGGGGGAAAAGTTTCATGTAGTTCAGGAATACTATGTAGAGCACGAAGAAAGAGCCATGATAGATGGGCAAATACATGATATCTCTTTAGTAGCTGCTGGGGTTAATAAGTTAAAAAAACAGTTAGAGAAAAGGTTAAAGTTTAAGCTGGAAAAAGTAGCTATAGCTGCTGCAGGTAGATTTTTGCGCACAACTGTAGCTAAAGCTAACCTAATGATTGATGAGGATAAAGAAATTGATAGGGAACTCATAAGAAGCTTAGAATTAACCGCAGTGAAAATGGCAGAAGATGAAGTTAACCGAGAAACTCAAGGAAAGCTCTATTGTGTAGGTTACAGTGTAAGAAGTTATTATCTCAATGGCTACGTTATACATAACCTACTTTCTCACAAGGGTGAAAGTGTTGGGACAGAAATAATTGCTACTTTTTTACCTAGATCTGTAATAGATAGTCTCTATGCAGTTATGGAAAGAGTAGGCTTAGAGGTTAGCAGTTTAACCCTGGAGCCAATTGCAGCTATGGAAGCAGCTATACCACCAAACTTAAGGTTATTAAACTTGGCTTTAGTGGATATTGGAGCAGGAACCTCCGATATAGCTATAAGCAGCAAGGATACCATTACAGCTTATGGTATGGTTTCCACCGCCGGTGATGAGGTTACAGAAGCTATAGCTCAAAATTACCTAGTGGATTTTAATACTGCAGAAAGAATGAAAAGAGAATGTATGGAAAAGGAAGAAATAACCTATACAGACATTTTAGGCCTGGACAACAATATAAGCAAAGAAGAAATTTTTAAAGTTATTACTCCTACAGTAAAGAAGGCCTGTGATGAAATAGGTGATAAGATTATTGAATTAAACGGAGGAAAGTCTCCTAATGCAGTTTTCCTGGTAGGTGGAGGAGCCCATACTCCTATGCTGATAGAATATTTAGCGGAGAAATTAAATCTGCCCTCCCAGAGGGTAGCTATAAAGGGAAGGGAAACCATTGAAAATTGTATATGCCCAGCTAGATATAAACTAGGTAGCGTAGGTGTGACAGTCCTTGGAATAGCCTTGGTTTCTATAAAGAAAATAGGCCAGGATTTTATTAATGTAACTATAAACAATAAGGTGGTTAGTTTATTTAATTACAATAAGCACACTGTTATGGATGTAATACTACAAGCAGGCATAGATCCAAAGGTTCTAATTGGTAGGAATGGTAAGAATGTAAAATTCACATTAAATGGCACTAAACGTGTTGCTTTTGGTGAAATGTCTGAAAGTGCTAGTATTAAAATTAATTCCCAAAAAGCTTCCGTAGATTCACCAGTTAAAGAGGGAGATATAATAGAGCTTAAATATGCTAAAGATGGTATAAATGCAGAGCCCAAAGTGTTGGATTACGCAGCTAACTATACTTCTATAGCTTGTTATTTTAATGATAAGCTTTACAATATGGAGCCTATAGCAGTAATAAATGGACAAAGAGTTAATTTTGATACTGTAATCGAAGATAATGACAAGGTTGAAATCTTGTATCCAAACACTTTAGGAGATCTTATTAAGTACTATTTAGAAAAGGTATCCTCTGAATCTAAATTTTATGTAGATAAGAAGGAGATTTCTTATGACTATATTATTAAAGAAGGGGATAAAATAATTGAAGCAGAAGTAGTTAATACTGTTAGCCCTACTAGTTCTGATACAGTATCAGAGGAAATAGGGGAAGTGGCCCAGGATGAAAGGGCCATGGAAGCAGGCAATGAGAATGAGGTTGCTATAGATACTGTAAAAGTGGAGGAAAAGAAGGAAAGTAAAACTGTAACTGTAAAAGTAAATTCGGAAAAAGTTATATTAAAGGGTAAGGATAAGTATATATTTGTTGATATATTTAATTACATCAAGTTTGATAGAACTAGCTCTAAAGGTATGCTGGTATTAGAGTTAAATGGAAAACAAGCAGGCTACTATGATGAACTTAAAGATGGAGATGTCATAGATATTAGATGGGAATAGTATAATACAATTAAGTAGTTCACATCAAAATGATAGGAGTGACAGTTTCATGGCTAAAGTAGACTTTCTAAAATCTTCTGCAGATATTTACAATGAATTGATTGCTTGGAGAAGGGATTTTCATAAAAATCCAGAGTTAGGTTTTGAGGAGTTTGCTACTTCCTCTAAGATCAAGGCTTTTTTAGATAAAGAGGGAATACCTTATGTAGAAACTGCTAAGACAGGTATCTGTGGCCTTATTAAAGGTGGAGATACTGAGGAGGAAAACTGTAAAACTATAGCCTTTAGGGCAGATATGGATGGACTGCCCCTACAGGACAAAAAAGGCTGTGAATATTCTTCTCAAATTGAAGGAAAAATGCATGGCTGTGGCCACGATGCTCATATGGCTATTTTAATGGGCACAGCCAAAATTTTAAACAGTATAAAGTCTACTTTAAAAGGAAATGTTAAGTTACTTTTTGAACCGGCAGAAGAAACCCTTGGAGGGGCTAGTTACATGATTAAAGAAGGGGTGCTAGAAGATCCAAAGGTAGATGCAGTAGTTGGCCTTCATGTATCGGAAACCATAGAATGTGGTAAGATAGGAATAAAAAAGGGGGTAGTAAATGCTGCGTCAAACCCTTTCCAGATAAAGATTATAGGAAAGGGAGGCCATGGAGCCCATCCTAATACTGCTGTAGACCCAGTGGTTATTGCCAGTAATGTAATCATAGCTTTGCAAAGTATAGTAAGTAGAGAAATTCCTCCAACAGATCCTGCAGTTATTACCGTAGGATCCATACATGGAGGCAGTGCTCCCAATATTATTCCAGAGGAAGTTAAAATCACTGGTATAATAAGAAGCTTAAAAATAGAACATAGGGAATACCTAATAAAAAGGGTTACAGAAGTTGTTGAAGGAATAGTTAAAGCCATGAGGGGCAGCTGTGAAATTAATATTGAAGAAGGCTATCCTTGTCTTTATAATGATAACTTTATGGCAGAAATCTTAAAAGAATCTGCTAAAAATATCATAGGTGAAGACAATATTATAGAACTGCAAGAACCAAGTATGGGAGTGGAGAGTTTTGCTTACTTCTCCTTGGAAAGACCAGGGGCCTTTTATTTTTTAGGTAGTGGTAATAGGGAAAAAGGTATTACCCATCCAGCCCACGGTAGCTTCTTTGATATTGATGAAAATTGTCTTCCTATTGGAGTGGCAATACAATGTAAAATAGCTTATGATTATCTAATGGGAGAAACAGAATAAAGTCAATTTAGGAGGCTAAGGATGAAGATAGTAATAGGACCTAATGAAGCGGGACAGAGATTGGATAAGTTTTTAAGAAAGTATCTGAAGGATGTACCGCTAAGTGCAATTTTTAAGGGTATACGAACAGGACAGGTAAAGGTAAATGGTAGGAAAGCTAAGGAAAAGTATTCTTTATTGGAAGGTGACGAGCTCCTAATTAATATAGTGTCAAAGGAACCTAAGAAGGTAGAGTTTATAAAGATTGATACAGATTTAAAGATAAGCTATGAGGACGAAAATATCCTATTAGTTGAGAAAAAACCAAATGTATTGGTACATTCAGATAGGAATAATGGAGAGGCTACCCTTACAGATATGGTACTAACCTATCTCTCTGAGAAAGGAGACTATCAACCGGAAAAGGAGATTACCTTTACTCCAGCACCTTGCAATAGATTGGACAGAAATACTTCAGGAATAGTTATCTTTGGGAAAAACTTTGAATCTCTAAAATTACTTAATGAAATGATTAGGGAGCGAAAGATAAAAAAACATTATTGTGCCCTTGTAAAAGGACGTATTAAGGATGGTATCCATGAGGCCTATATCCTTAAAAATCAAGACAATAATATTTCCAAAATATATAATACACCTATAAAGTATGGCAAGAAAATTGCTATGGAAGTTAAAACTGTGCAAAGCGATGGCCTATTTTCTTTTGTAGAAATAGACCTTTTAACTGGTAGAAGCCATCAATTGAGAGCTCACCTTTCACATCTTGGTAACCCTATAATAGGTGACGGAAAATACGGTGATAAAAAGCTAAACTCTTTTTTCTTTAATAAGTTTGGCCTAGATTATCAGTTTTTATATGCTTTTAAGCTTACATTTACTGAATGTAAAGATAAGCTGCAGTATATGGAAAACAAGACCATAGCAGAAAGTCTACCGCCTATATTTAAAAAGATTAAAAAAGATGTATTTAAATTTTAGGTAAATAATTGGCTTTAATGGAATACATTGAAGTCAATTATTTACCGTAAGAAAGGTTTTGGGTTTTATGAAAGAACAGTCTACAACTAGAGGCTTTGCTGTACTTTCAGCAGCTAGCTTGATTGTTAAATTGGTATCATTATTATTTTTACCGCTGTTAAATTTTATACTTCCTCAAGAAGCTATTGGTTCCTATAATTTCACATATACCATATTTACCTTTATATATGTTCTGAGCAACTCTGGAATACCTGTTGCTATTTCAAAGTTGGTTTCAGAACTAATTGCACAAAATAACTATAAAGACGCCATAAAGAGCTTTAAAATGGCTAGATTCTTACTTATAGTTATTGGATTAGTGATGTCACTAATAATGATGCTTATTGCAGCACCAATTACAAGAAGGGCAGGACAAGAAGACTCTGAGTTGGCTATTATAGTATTGGCTCCAACGGTCCTAATTACTTCTGTAATGTCTGCCTATAGAGGCTATTTTCAAGGTCGTGGAAATATGACTCCAACAGGAGTATCTCAAATTGTTGAACAGATAGTACATACTATATTTAGTTTAGTTTGTGCCGCTTTACTTATAAAAATAAGCATAAAGGTTGGAGTTGCTGGCGCCACAGTAGGAACCACTGTAGGGGCTTTAGTAGCTTGTATATACTTATTTATCAAATATGAAAAAACTAAAAAGTTTAGAATTCCTAAAGATGTAGATCTATCAAGGGTTAAAAGACTACCTAATAAAACCTTGTTTAGAAAATTGCTCACTTATGGAATTCCTATAACTTTAAGCGTAGGCTTGCAGCAGGGTGGTAACTTTATTGATTCTTTGATAGCAGTTAACAGACTTATGGATGGTGGCTACACAAAAAAAATTGCCAGGGAAATGTATGGAACCATAGGGCAAACCAATTCCTTAATTAATGTACCTATTGCAATTGTTTCAGCCTTAAGCGTTGCGGTGCTACCAGCAATTTCTGCAGCTATGGCAGTAGGTGACAGAAAACTAGCACAAGAAAAGATAAATCAAGCTATGAAGATTTGCTTTATTATAGTTATTCCATCAGCTATTGGACTTGCTGTATTAAGTAAGCCTATTTACGGAATGCTCTTTCCAGATGCTGTCCATGGAGCAAAACTTATGAAATTAGCCTGCTTAATAGTTATTCTTATGTCCATAGTGCAAATCCAAACTACTATCTTGCAGGGTCTAGGGAAGATGAATATTGTAACTGCTACCATGTTTATTGGTATAGTGGTAAAAATCATTACTAGCTATAGCTTAATGGCTATTCCATCCATTAATCAATTTGGATCAGTAGCAGGTAATATTATGTGTTTTACAGTGCCTTTAGTTCTTAACTATTATTATATAAAAAATACTACAAGATTTAGATTGAATGTGTTAAAGTATTCTCTAAAGCCCTTTATAGCCGCTGTAGCAATGGGAATACTAGCCTTAATAGCATATATACCTTTTGATATTTTTATCTCCCAAGGAGCATCTAGGCTTGCATATGTTCTACCAACGATCATATTAATGATGGTAGCAGCCTTTGTTTATGCCTATGCCATGATTTACCTTGGAGGCATCACTAAAAATGATTTAAATTCAATATCGCCTAAGCTGGTGAGAATTATACCTGCTTTCATGAAAAAGAGGATGAGATAATCATCCTCTTTTTTTAGAATATTTTAATATGTAGCTACCTGCAAAAGGTAGGGAAAAGCCCAGGGCTATAAGGACAATATTTTTTGTTGCAGACATGCTGTCAGAGATACCTCTAAGTATGGTCATAACATAGTAAAGTAAAAAAGCCATGAGCACATTAACCATAAGATCAAAGCCGTTAAAGCTAATCTCAATTTCTTCTAAAATGGCCTTTAAGTTTAGGGCTAAAGTTAAAATTGAAGTTATTATCAAGCTAAGACCATAACCAAAGATGTTGATAGAAGGAATAGCTGTGAAGATATATAAGATTATAACTTCAAGGATCGATACTATCATAGAGTTACGCAATATAATACTCTGCTTTCCCAGGCCGTTTAATACTCCAAAGGTAGTGGAGGCAGTAAAGTATAAAGGACAACTTATAGATGCAAATTTAATGTAGGGGCCAAGGTCTGAACGACTATAAAACATTTGCCCTAGACTACCACCGCAGACCAAGCAAATAACCATAGTGGATATTCCTAGCAGAAATGAAAGCTTCAGAACAGAGGATATTCTTTCTCCTACTGCATAATAGTCCTTTTTGCTTATGCTTTGGGACAAGTCAGGTATTAAGAGGGTTGATATAGAGCCTATAACAATTTGAGGGAACAGCACTATATTTAGGGACATACCTGTAAATTTACCAATCATGGACAAGGCGCTCTTATAGTCAATACCGGACATAACCAATCGTCTAGGAACAAGCAAGGTAGATATAGTTGACAAAGCAGTTGATAAAAATCCATTTACACACAAGGGCAGAGATATAACTAATATATTAAAGAGTAGTTGAGCTCTGCTTTCTGAAACTGGGGAAAGATCCTTGAGTTTTTTTTCATTCACCTTGTAGTATATGTACAATAAAACAAAGGAAATAGCCTCTCCTATACATAAGGCTGCGTAAGCTGCTGTAACTGTAGTAGTAACAGATGATAGATGGATCCGAGTAAAAAGAGTATAAATGATAACAATTCTTATGGATTTTTCAAAAATATCAATAAAAGCCGGTACCCCTACCCTGGAGCTGCCATAAAAGTAACCCTTTAAGGTATTGGAAAACGCAATAAATACCATAGCTGGGCATGTAAATCGTAAAGCATTGAGAGTTCTAATATCCTTAATTATATATTTACTAATTTGTGCAGAAAAGAGAAAAACAAAAAACACTATTAAACTAGACCATATAAGATTAAAGGAAAAAGTTGTTTTTATAGTTTTCTTCAAGTTCTTATAATCTTTATTAGCATAGTATTCTGCTGAAGTTTTAGAAACTGCTGTTACTATACCACCGCATATAAGGCATATAAAAAGGTTATAAACTGGCATTACTAGTCCGTAAAGTCCCATCCCCTCAGCACCTAGTTCTCGGGAAAGCATTATTGAAAAAATAAAACCAAGAACCCCTGTAGTAAGGTTAGACATAATAAGTAATATAGAGTTTGCTACAAAAGAATCTTTTTTCATAATAAAAAGCACCAATAAATAAATTATTGGAGCAGATGTCTCACTCCCTGTAATTGCTAATAGTTATATCTATTCTTTAATTAAGGAATATATTCTAGTGACTGGACTGCCATTAAGAGTTTTTCTATTGTATTTATTCTTACATATTGATATATTATATTGTTGAAAACAATTTTTGGAGGTAGAACAAATGAAAGATTCAAGAATGATTCAATTAGCAGAGAACTTAATCAATTATTCCTGTTCTGTTAAAAAAGGAGATAAGGTATTAATAGAAGCCTATGATGTTGAGGAAGTTTTTGTAGCTGAATTAGTTAAACAAACATATTTAGCAGGAGGAGTTCCCTTTGTTACTATAAAGCAAAATACTGTTAACAGATCCTTGTACATGGATTGTACAGAGGAACAGTTAAAATTAATGGCTAGGTACGAGGCTGAAAGAATGTCTGGTATGGATGCTTATATTGGCGTTCGAGGTGGACATAACTTATCAGAGCTGTCAGATGTACCTGGAGAAAAGATGGCCCTATATTCAAGTTTCTTTTCCAAGAAAGTCCATAGTGAAATAAGGGTTCCCAAAACTCGCTGGGTTGTATTAAGATATCCTACAAGCTCTATGGCACAGGCTGCATCTATGAGCAGGGAAGCCTTTGAGGATTTTTACTTCCAAGTGTGTAACCTAGATTATAGCAAGATGTCTAAAGCTATGGATGCCTTAGTGGAAATCATCAATAAAACCGACAAGGTACATATTAAAGGTGAAGGAACAGATCTAACCTTTTCTATTAAAGGAATGCACGGCATCAAGTGTGATGGAAAGTTAAATATTCCTGATGGTGAAGTTTATACTGCTCCAGTGAAGGATTCTGTAAATGGTTATATTACATACAATACTCCATCATTACGAGAAGGTTTCACTTACGAAAACATAAGGTTAGAATTTAAGGACGGAAAAATAATAAAAGCTACTGCCAATGATACAGAAAGAATAAATAAGGTTTTTGATACAGATGAAGGGGCTAGGTATATAGGTGAGTTTGCTATTGGTGTAAATCCATATATCCTCCATCCAATGAAGGATACCTTATTTGATGAAAAAATTGCAGGTTCTATACACTTTACCCCAGGAAGTTCCTATGATGATTGCTATAACGGTAACAAATCTGCTGTTCATTGGGATCTTGTATATATTCAAAGACCTGAATATGGTGGAGGAGAAATTTATTTTGACGATGTCCTTATAAGAAAAGATGGTCTCTTTGTAATTGATGAATTAAAACAGTTAAATCCTGAAAATTTAAAATAAAGGAAGTTTTAAAGAAGAACTCTCTTTTATTCATTAAAACAAAAGATTTTAAATATACATATGGTGATGAGAAGTAATTGAAGTTGGAGGAAAAATGAAAAAGATATTATTTATCACATTAACCATTGTATTATTAAGTTTTTCATATTTTGTTGTTGAGCTATATAATAAGTCCCCTAACATACTTACTGAACCTGATGAAGTTAAATATGATATTTTAACTGCCGGCTTGAAAGAAGCTAAAGACTTTACAACTGATAATAGGAATATTTATATAGCATATAAGGATAAGGTGCAGGTAATAGAGAGCAATGGGAAAAGCTATACCCTATATAAGGAGAATAATGGTGACATAAGGTCTTTACAATATTATAATAATAAGCTGTACATAATAAATGGATCAACCCTTATGAGCTTTGATAGGTCTACTGAAAAAAAGGAAGTGTTAATGGAGGACATACCAAACTTTGGAGATTACGGCGATTGTAAGCTTATGTTGAAGGAAGATAAAATTTACATAGCAATAGGCTCTGCCACAAATTCTGGTGTAGTGGGACAAGATAATAAGTGGAAAAGCAAATATCCCTTCAATTGTGATATTTCACCTAAGGATATAACTATAGGGGACAATATAAATAAAAATTATGGTGCCTTTGTACCTTTCAATACTAGAAATACCCCTGGACAGAAGATTTCAGGCCATTTTCCAGGTAATGCTTCTGTTATTGTATATAACCCAAAAAATAAGGAAAGCTTCTTATATTGCTGGGGGGTCAGGAATGTTAAGGCAATGGATTTTGATAGTATAGGGAATATTTATGCTGTAGTAGGAGGCTTGGAGCCAAGAGGAGATAGAGGAGTAAAAGGAGATGTAGATTATATATATGAATTAAAGTCAGATACTTGGTATGGCTGGCCGGATTACAGTGGGGGAGATCCTGTTAATAGTCCTAGATTTAAAAGCATTTCTGGTGATAAGCTTTCCTTTATATTGGAAAAACATCCGTCAAACAACCCGCCAGCACCTTATTATCAACATAAGTCTGTAAATTCTTTGACAGCAATGACTGTTGATAGGGAAGGGAATTTTGGCAAGAAGGATTCCATATTTTTTTACGATAATTCGAATAAAAAGCTCCTTAGCATAGATAATAAGGGTATTGTTGAAGAAAAATTAAATTTAGGAAAGGATAGTGAAATAATAGATTTAGAGATGTATAATGGTAGTATGCTATTGCTAGAAAAAAGCCAAGGCTTGCTTATAAAACTAGCAGCTAGCAATGAAGCTATGAAGGTTAGTTCCAAAGTTATTTTGACTTATGTTATATTTTTCATTCTGCTACTAACCACTATTATTATCTTGAAGTGGAAAAATCATAGGAGCTAAAAGGAGCATTTAATCAATGAAGAAGAAGTTTGAAACAACTTATGGATCAACTCTACAGGGGCTTATGTTCGCAGTTAATCCTGTAAAGAAGGTTGTGCTAAAAACCCATTGCACTGTTCATAAATATATTAATATGAGAGCTATAGATATATTGAGGAATGAAAACTATAGTAAAGAATATAATTTCTATAGGGAAAACATTAAAGCTTTGAATCTAGGAGTAACCTGGGCAGACCAGGACTTGAAAAGTTCAAACCATTTTTTCCACCTTGGAAAACATAAGGGACTTTATGGTTTTTCAGATGCATTAACAGAATGTACTAAGTACTACAAGAAGGCCCTGACGCTGTTAAAGGAAAAGAAACTAGATAAAGGGGTTTTCTACTTTGGTGCTGCCTGCCACTTAATTCAAGATGTAACGGTGCCTCATCATGTAAGCAATAAGTTGCTTAAAAGTCATCGGCGGTTTGAAATGTGGATAATTTCCAGGCTAATGTCTGATTATTCCTTCGAAGCCCAATATGGAATAAAAAGATATAAGACTATAGAGGAGTATATTATAAATAATGCTAAAATGTCTAACCAGGCCCATGAAAAATATGAGGCCATACAAGATATGGATCAGCGCTATCAAAAGTTAGCTAGTGAAATTATTCAAGAGGCCCAAAGAACAAGTGCAGGACTTATGCTGGACTTTTATGAAAAGTACGAAGAAATTTACAAGTAAGAATTCTTCCATATAATGGAGGAATTCTTTTTTTCTATGTTGAAATATATATGTTGAGCTAATTTTAGTTATAGATCTTGAAATAGATAGAAATTATAGTATTAAGGTGGTAGGGTTTATGATAAGGAAAAAGGGCTTTTATGCAGAAAAAAAAGATTATGTTAAAATAGATATGAGAAATTTGCAAATAAAAGGCGATATAATCGATATAGGTGTGAAAAACTATGGTATAATATATAAAATGTGTAAGGAAAGTTTTGACGAAGTAGCCTTAGAGTATGTTATGGGAGAGGAAAAAAACTTCATAGAAAGGGAGTTTTATGATACTGCCATATTATTTTTTACACTAAATTCCTTGTCTAATTCATTGAAAAGAAGGAAACTCATAAAGGAAGCATATAAATATGTTAGGGAAGATGGGGAAATACTTTTATGGGATGCCAATAAGTTTATTGGAAAAGCAGTGGATTTAGAAGTGGATGTGCTTTTTAATAATTGTGAATTTGAAACTGTAAATATAAGAAATACAAATCCCCTAGTGAAGTTAGAATTGTCCAATGTGAAAAAGATTATATCTCCATATTTTGACCTAGTTGAAGAAAAAGAAGGTAAAAACATCTTCTTTATTAGGGCTAGAAGGAAAAAGAAAGGAAAGCGTAAAGATGAAACTAGTATTGACAGCATTAAACGCTAAATATGTTCATACTAATTTAGCGGTTAGGTACTTAAAGGAATATAGCAAGAACTTAGAATACCAATGCCTAATTAAGGAGTTTTCTATAAATGATCAATTAGAAAATATTTTAGAGGCTACCATGGAGGAAAAACCAGATGTGATAGCCTTCTCCTGCTACATATGGAATATTGAAATGGTTATAAAACTCTCTACATTAATAAAGAAGGTAAACAAAAATATAGAGATCTTATATGGAGGGCCAGAGGTATCCTACGATGGAAAAGAATTTTTACAAGGTGTAGATGGGGACTATTTAATAGAAGGGGAAGGAGAAGAGCCTTTCAGGCAGTTCGTCTTATATAAGCTAAATAGAGGAAGTATTGAAGAAATTCCTGGGCTTTTGTATAAGGATGGCCAGGGAAATATAAAAGGAAAGAGTAATTTTGATTTATTGGATATGAATAGGCTACCTTTTCCTTATAGAGATGAATTGGAATTTAAAAATAAAATTATTTATTATGAAGCCAGCAGGGGTTGTCCTTTTAATTGTAAGTATTGCCTGTCTTCAACTATAAGAGGGGTTAGATTTAGGGAACTAGACTTGGTAAAGGAAGAGCTTACTCTACTAATGGAAAGGGGAGTGGCTCTGGTTAAGTTTGTAGACAGAACCTTTAACGCCAATAGAGATTATGCTCGTAAACTATGGCAATACCTTAAGGAAGTAGATAGCAGTACCTGTTTTCATTTTGAAATATCAGCAGATCTTCTTACTGATGAAGATATTGAGCTATTAAGCTCTGTCCCTAAGGGAAGATTTCAATTTGAAATAGGTGTTCAAAGTACCAATGAGCAAGTTGTTCGGAATATTACTAGGACAATGAATTTAGAAAAACTAGGCCATAGGGTAAAGGAGCTATGCCTTGCTAACAATATACACCTTCACCTAGATTTAATAGCAGGTTTGCCCGGTGAAAGTTTTGAATCTTTCAAAGAATCCTTTAATAGGGTTTATAGCTTTGGTCCACATGTAATACAATTAGGTTTTTTAAAGCTCTTAAAGGGGTCAAAGATGAAGGAGGAAGAAGAACAATGGGGAATGGTCTACTCACCCTATCCTCCTTATGAAATCATAAGAAATAATGATATTTCTTATGAGGAATTACTAATTCTAAAAAAGGTAGAAACAATAGTAGATAAATACTATAATAGTGGCAATTTCAATAATATATTAAGTTATTTAATGGCTAACTTTAATAGTGCTTTTGATTTTTTCTTGTCACTAGCAAAGTTTTTTCAGAAGAAGGGATACTTTAATAGGAGTATTTCTGGAGTAGAATATTATAGGATATTTATAGAGTTTTATAAGGAGACCATAGGAGATGATCTTACTGTTTTAAAGGACATTATCAAATATGATTACTTTACCATTAACAAAAAGTCATGGCTACCTGATTTCTTAGACAAGAATGCATCTAAAGAGGAAGAAAAAGTCATCAAAGAATTACTCATTAATGAATATAATATAGCTACAACTAAGGGAATATATATACAAGGATATAGTATAGATATTAATAAATTTATATCAAATGATATAGTGGACTATAAGAAGTGTTTCTTGGTATATAAAAATGAAAAAGTTCCAGTGAAAACCTTTTATTATGAAGAAATTATACCTAGCTGAAGGTAAATGGAAGGGAAATACATTGAAATTTATTCATATAGACACTATAATAGATACTAGGACAAAGTTGTAATGAATACTATGTAAAGCATTAATTTATATATGTATATTATGAATTGTAGAAAAAGGTGGTGATACTTTGGCACTTGAAGTTATTAATAGTTTAAAAGATGCAGAAAATCAGGCTGAAGAAATAGTTAATAAGGCTCAGGCTGATAGAAAAGAAATTATAAAAAAAGCTGAAGAAAAGGCTAAAGAGGAATATACAAGAATTATAGCTGAGGCTAATAGTCAGGTTGTTAGCATAATGGACACTGCCGTTAAAGAAGGAGAGCAGAAAGCAGCACCTATAAAAGAAAAAGGAAGTCAGGAAGAGGAAGCTATATTGAATTTAACTGGTGTTGAGTTTGATAAGGCTGTAAACATGGTAATTGAGAGGATAGTGAATACTAATGGCAATAGTTAAGATGAATAAATTCACATTGCTAGTTTTTGAATCCGAAAGGGAAAAAGTCCTTGAAGAGCTTCAAAAATTCCAAGGAGTAGAGTTTATTAATCTTCAAAAAGAAGAGCTATTGGAGGAAAATGAGCATCTAAAGGATTTATACAAGGATGATGTAGCCTCCCACTACAGTGAATGTGAAGAGAAAATTTCAAAAATTAAACATTCTCTTGAGTTTTTAAGAAATTACATACCGCCAAAATCTCTTTTGAAGGCCATGAAAGAAGGTAAAAAGGAGATGACCTTCAGTGAGTTGAAAGAAAGAGTGAAAACCACTGATTGGCAAGGAATTGCTGCTGAACTTAAAGAAAAGGAACATAGAATAGGGGATATTGAAAGCCAAGTATCTAAAATCAAAACTGAAATAGAACTTTTAGAGCCCTGGTCGCCGTTGGATGTACCATTAGAAGATTTAAAGGCTAGTAAATATTCAAGAATATTCATAGGTTCTACAGCTAAGGAAGCAGAGGAGCTATTAATTAAAGACTTAGAGGAAAATATAGGTGGGGTATATACAGAAGTAGTAAATAGGGACAGCAAGAACACCTATTTTATTGTTATCTGTCATAAAGAGAAGGAAGACCCTGTGTTAGAACATTTAAAAGGCAAGGGATTCAGTCAGCTTAATCTTCCTTATAGGGAAAGTCCCTCACAAGTTATCTCAGACTTTAACAAGAGTATTGAAAAATTACTTGAAGAAAAGGAAGAAGTTATAGATACTATAAAGTCTTACCAAGATAAAATAGAGATCTTTGAAATGGCTTATGAATACTATGCCAATATTCTTTTAAGAATGGAAGCACCTAAAAATTTCTTAAAAACCAATAGGGTAGTGGCAATAGCAGGTTGGACAGCATTTGATAGCAATGATGAATTGGAGAGTATTATTAAAAAGACTTTAGGTGAGGCTTACTATTTATCATTTGAAGAAGTAGAAGAAAAAGAAATAGATGATGTACCTATTAAACTGAAAAACAACTTTATTGTAAGGAATTTTGAAAGTATTACTGAAATGTATAGTATGCCTAAATATAATGAAATCGATCCTACACCCCTACTGGCACCCTTTTATATCATATTCTTTGGTATGATGGTGGCAGATGCTGGTTATGGAACCTTGGTTTTGCTAGGAAGCGCAATAATATTAAAGTTCTTTAAGCTTGATGAAGAGAAAGAAAAAATGATTAAGTTTTTCTTTTGGTTAAGTATACCTACCATTGCTTTTGGTTTATTGTTTGGTTCTTTCTTTGGAGATATACTAGGGCTAAAAGCGATAATTAATCCAATTGATGACATTAATAAAGTATTGGTAGCTTCCTTAGCTATGGGAGTAATACAAATATTCTTTGGATTAGGTATTAAAGCTTATATGCTTATTAGGGATGGAGATCCCTTAGGAGCCTTTTATGATGTTGGTTCTTGGGTTATGGTTTTAGTTGGAGCAGGTCTTTTCCTCGGTGGAGGTGCTCTTGGATTGCCAGCTGCAACTGTAAGCATATCAAAATATGTAATGATTATAGGAATGCTTCTTATAGTTTTAATGGAAGGAAGGCATATTAAAAATAAAGGTGCCAGATTGGGAGCAGGTTTCTATGCCCTTTATGGAATAACTGGATACATTGGAGACCTTGTGTCTTATTCAAGATTAATGGCTCTAGGCCTTGCAGGTGGTCAGTTAGCCAATGCATTTAATCTCATTGTTAGGATGTTTCCAGGATGGTCAGTATTTATAATAGGCCCTATATTCTTTGTATTCTTCCACTTATTCAATATATTCTTATCATTGTTAGGTGCATATGTACACAATTGCAGATTACAGTATATTGAGTATTTCGGAAAGTTCTATGAAGGTGGTGGCAGAGCTTTTTCACCTTTTAAGATGATAAACAATTATTTACAAATTAATAGAGATTAGAGGAGGAAATAATAATGAATTTAGTTCAATTTTTAGTAGAAAATAATGGTGGATTTATACTAGCAGCTTTAGGAATAGCTTTAGCTGTTGGTATGGCTGGTATAGGTTCGGCAAAGGGTGTTGGTACCGTTGGTCAAGCAGCAGCAGGCTTAATGACAGAACAACCAGAGAAGTTTGGTAAATCCTTGGTTCTTCAATTGTTACCAGGTACTCAAGGAATTTATGGATTTGTTATAGGATTATTAGTGTTTTTAAGAATAGATGCTAGTTTAAGTTTACAAGCTGGTCTTTATTATCTTATGGCATGCCTTCCAATAGCTATTGCTGGTCTATGGTCTGGAATTGCTCAGGGTAAAGCTGCAGCTGCAGGTATAGCTATACTAGCAAAAAAACCTGAGCACAACACAAAGGGTATAATATATGCTGCTATGGTTGAAACCTATGCTCTTTTAGGTTTCGTTATATCAATGCTTTTAGTATTCGGTGCAAAGTTCTAAAGCTGATATAATCAATTTTAAGGATGTGAAGGAATGTCTGATATAAATGTTCTTATTAATAAGATAATTAAAGATGCAGAGAATGAAAGAGATGAAATCTTAAAGGCTGCATCTGAAGAGGAAACTTTAATAGTTTCCAAAAGTATAAGCAAGGCAGAAAGTGAAAAGAAAGAAATGATTGAAAGGGCTCAAAAGGATGCATCCCTTAAAAAAGAAAGAATTATTTCTTCTGCAACTATAGAAGTAAGAAATAGAAAGCTAGCTGCTAAACAGCAGCTTATTTCAAAAGTATTCGATCAAGCTTTAACTAAAATGAGAACACTTCCTATAGAGCAGTACCTAAACTTTGTGAAAAACACTTTAATTGCTCTTGATTTAGAGGGAGATGAAAAGATTAAAATATCTAAAGATGATGCTAATATAATTAATCAGTCTTTATTGGATGAAGTTAATAAGATTTTAAGCTCAGAAGGTAAAAATGCTAATCTTAAGTTAAGCTCTGAATACGGAGACTTTGCTGGAGGATTTATAGTTGAGAAAGGAAAAATAGATATAAACTATACTTTCGAGGCTCTAATAGATTCAGCCAAGGATAACTTGGAAAATGAAGTGGCTAATATATTATTTGGATAAAGAACGAGTAAATAAGTTCTTTCGGTAACTGAGGAGGGCAGTAAATGAACAATATGGTATTTACTAGTGTTATACCAAGACTCAGAGTTCTGGAAACCCGATTACTGGATAAGGCAAAGTTAGATAGGATGATAGACAGTAATAGTCCATGGGAAGCAGTGAAGGTACTGCAGGAATCTGAGTATGCTGCTCATATGTCTCAAGTAAAAAGGGCTGAGGACTACGAGGAAATGTTAAGTGCCGAACTTAAAAGAGTTTATAAACTCTTGTATGAAATTAGTCCTGAAAAGTCCGTAGTAGATGTTATGAGTGTAAGATATGATTATCACAACATAAAAGTATTACTTAAGGCTAAGACTTTAAAGGAAGATTTTTCTCAGCTTTTGCTTCCTATTGGAATGGTAGAATTAGATAAATTGAAGGCTGCAGTATTAAATGAAACTTATAGTGATTTGCCGAAAATTATGGCCAGCGCCATAGAGGAAGCCCAAAGGGACTTTCTTAGCACAAAGGACCCTCAAAGAATTGACATAATCACAGATAGATATATGTTTAGGCATATGCTGGATATAGCAAAAGAAATTCAAAACCGCTTTGTAGAAAACTATGTTAGAAGCCAGATTGATCTTACCAATGTTAAATCCTTGATAAGGGTTAAAAAACAGAATAAGGATAGGAAATTTCTGAAAGAAGTACTTATAGAAGGTGGAAATACTGATAAGGATAACCTTATTTCCTTGCTGATGGATAATGTAGAAAGCATTGCAGGAAAACTATCTTACGCAGATTATATCGAACCATTAAGGCTTGGTGTGGAAGATTACATAAAGACAGGTTCCCTAAACAGTTTAGAAAAACTTACAGATGATTATATTGTGAAAATTATGAAGGATGCTAAGTATGTAAGCTTTGGGCCTGAGCCTGTAATTGCCTATATTTTTGCCAAGGAAAATGAAATTAAACTTATCAGGATAATAATGGTTGGTAAGATTAATGGCATTGATGGAGAGGTTATTAGAGAAAGGCTGCGTGAAAACTATGTATAAGATAGCTGTTGTTGGAGATAAGGATTCGGTTTTAGCCTTTAAAGCCATAGGAATTGAGGTGTTCCCAGTTTATGAAGAAGAAGAAGCTAGAAAGACTGTAGATCGATTGGCAGCAAATGAATATGCTGTTATCTTCATAACTGAGCAGGTGGCAAAAAATATTGAAGAAACTATAGCCAGATACAATCGTTCTGTGCTACCTTCAATAATTTTAATACCAAGCAATCAAGGAAGCCTTAACATAGGACTACAAAAAATCAGGGATAACGTGGAAAAAGCGGTTGGTGTAAATATTTTAGATAATAAGGAATAGTCTTATAGATGATAAAGGAAGGTAGGTAGGTAACTTGAAGACGGGTAAAATAGTCAAGGTTTCCGGACCCCTTGTTATTGCAGAGGGTATGGAGGACGCAAGTGTTTATGACGTTGTTAGAGTTAGTGACAGACGTCTTATAGGTGAAATTATTGAAATGAGGGGAGATCAAGCCTCCATTCAGGTATATGAAGATACTGTAGGTCTTGGACCAGGGGAACCAGTCTATACTACAGGAGAGGCCCTCAGTGTAGAACTTGGCCCAGGATTATTAGAATCCATGTTTGATGGTATTCAAAGACCATTAGATGCTATGAGGGATAAAACTGGTGACTTTCTTGATAGAGGAGTGGAAGTTAATCCTTTAAGCAGGGATAGAATATGGCATTTTACTCCTAGAAAAAAGGTAGGAGACAAGGTGGCTCCTGGAGATATAATTGGTGTAGTTCAAGAAACTTCAGTAATTGAACACAGGATCTTAGTTCCTTATTGTGTTGAAGGTGAGCTTACATATATTCAAGAAGGTGACTACAAGGTAACAGAT
Source organism: Clostridia bacterium (assembly GCA_012523855.1). Taxonomy (GTDB): domain Bacteria; phylum Bacillota; class Clostridia; order Clostridiales; family Clostridiaceae; genus Clostridium_AU. Next base: position 4,542 of record JAAYTB010000052.1, on the reverse strand, counting down.
AGGGTAGCAGAAGTTAAGACTTCTAAAGGTAATAAAGAAGTTACTTTAATGCAGAAATGGCCAGTTAGAAAGGCTAGACCAATAAAGCAAAAGTTAAATCCTGTGGCTCCTATGGTTACAGGACAGAGAGTTATTGACACTTTCTTCCCAGTAACAAAGGGTGGTACTGCCTGTGTTCCAGGACCTTTCGGTAGTGGTAAAACCGTAGTACAGCATCAGTTGGCTAAATGGGCAGACGTGGAAATAGTTGTTTATGTTGGCTGTGGTGAACGTGGTAACGAAATGACTGACGTTCTTAACGAATTCCCAGAGCTTAAGGACCCTAAAACAGGAGAATCCTTAATGAAAAGAACAGTGCTTATTGCAAATACTTCTAATATGCCAGTGGCAGCTAGAGAAGCTTCTATTTATACTGGTATTACAATAGCAGAATATTTCAGAGATATGGGTTATTCTGTAGCCCTAATGGCAGACTCCACTTCCAGATGGGCAGAGGCTCTTAGAGAAATGTCTGGTAGACTTGAAGAAATGCCAGGTGAGGAAGGATACCCAGCCTATCTTAGCTCAAGACTTGCAGAGTTCTATGAAAGAGCGGGAAAGGTTATTTGTCTAGGTGAAGGAGATAGGGAAGGTGCCTTAACAGCAATTGGTGCTGTATCACCTCCAGGAGGAGACCTTTCAGAGCCTGTTACCCAGGCTACACTAAGAATAGTTAAGGTTTTCTGGGGCCTAGATTCACAGCTGGCTTATAGAAGACATTTCCCAGCTATAAACTGGTTAAATTCCTATTCCTTGTATCTAGAAAAGGTTAGTGACTGGATGAATGAGAATATAGGAGAAAACTGGACTAAACTGAGAATAAGAGCTATGGCAATGCTGCAGGAAGAAGCGGAACTACAAGAAATAGTTAGATTAGTAGGTTATGATGCCCTTTCTGAAAAGGATCAATTAAAGCTTGAAATTGCAAGATCCATAAGGGAAGACTACTTGCAGCAAAATGCTTTCCATGAAGTTGACTCTTATGCCTCCTTTGCTAAACAGTACAAGATGCTTCAATTAGTTCTATCTTTTGAAGACTTGGCAAATAAGGCCCTAGAAGCTGGTGTATACTTAAAGGATATACTAGCCTTAGAAGAAAGAGATAAGATTGCTAGAGCTAAATATATCCCGGAAACTGACATAGATAGGATGGATGCTGTTGCTGAAGAGGTAAAGGCAGCAGTGGAGAAACTCATCAGTGAAGGAGGGATAGCAGATGCTTAAGGAATATAAAACCGTTAAAGAAGTAGTTGGCCCATTGATGGTAGTTGACCAAGTTGAAGGTGCCAAGTTTGATGAAATGGTTGAAATAGAACTTATTAACGGAGAAATTCGTCGTGGTAGAGTTCTTGAAATAAATAGAGATAAGGCTGCAGTTCAACTTTTTGAAGGTCCAGCTGGTATAAATTTAAGGGACAGTAAGGCAAGGTTTTTAGGTAGACCTTTAGAAATTTCCCTTTCAGAAGATATGCTAGGAAGGGTATTTGATGGACTTGGAAGACCAAAGGATAATGGTCCAAAGCTAATTGCTGAGAAAAAGTCTGATATTAATGGAATACCAATGAACCCTGTATCTAGAAACTATCCTGATGAATTTATCCAAACTGGAATTTCAGCTATAGATGGATTGAATACTTTAGTTAGAGGGCAAAAGCTACCAGTTTTCTCTGGTTCAGGACTGCCACATGCAGAGCTTGCAGCCCAAATTACAAGGCAGGCAAGGGTTCTTAATTCAGACTCAAAATTTGCTGTTGTCTTTGCAGCTATCGGTATAACCTTTGAGGAAGCTCAATTCTTTATAGATGACTTCACAAAAACTGGAGCAATAGACAGAACTGTTTTATTTATGAATCTAGCTAATGATCCAGCAGTAGAAAGAATTTCTACACCAAGAATGGCTCTTACAACAGCAGAATATTTAGCCTATGAGAAAGGGATGCATGTCCTTGTTATAATGACAGACATGACAAACTATGCAGAAGCTCTAAGAGAAGTTTCTGCAGCTAGAAAAGAAGTTCCAGGCAGAAGAGGTTACCCAGGTTACTTATATACAGACTTGGCCAACCTTTACGAAAGAGCAGGAAGAATAAGAGGCAAGGAAGGTTCTATAACTCAGATTCCAATCCTTACAATGCCAGAAGAAGACAAGACTCATCCAATCCCAGACCTTACAGGCTATATTACAGAAGGCCAGATAATACTAAGCAGGGAGCTTTATAGAAAAGGGGTTATGCCTCCAATAGATGTTCTGCCATCCCTTTCAAGACTTAAGGATAAAGGTATAGGAGAGGGAAAAACTAGAGATGACCATGCAGACACTATGAACCAGCTTTTTGCTGCCTACGCTCAAGGTAAGCAGGCTAAGGAATTATCCGCTATCCTTGGTGAATCTGCCCTTTCAGATACAGATAAACTCTATGCAAAGTTTGCTGAAGCCTTTGAAAAGGAATATGTATCCCAGGGCTTTACTACAAACAGAACTATAGAGGAAACCCTAAATCTTGGTTGGAAGCTTCTAACCATACTCCCAAGGACTGAGCTTAAGAGAATCAGAGATGAATATCTTGACAAGTATCTTCCTGAGAGAGAGGATGATTAAGTATGGCTAGACTTAATGTCAATCCTACAAGAATGGAGCTCACTAACCTTAAAAAGAGACTGGTTACTGCTGTTAGAGGACACAAGCTCTTAAAGGATAAGCAGGATGAGTTCATGCGCAGATTTATCGATCTGGTAAAATACAATGATAGCCTTAGAAGAGATGTGGAAAAGGAATTAGGAGGATCTCTTAATGAATTCTTGATGGCAAGGGCTGTGATGTCTTCTGAGATGCTAGAAGAAGCTGTAATGTATCCTAAGGAAAGAATAGGCTTAGAAGTTACAAGCAAAAATATCATGAGTGTTAAAGTACCAATGATGACTTTTAAGCGTCAGATGGGAGAAGATCAAGGTAGCATATACCCTTATGGCTTTGCTTCTACTTCCGGGGAACTGGATTCTGCTATAGATAAACTCTATGGTATCCTGCCAAAACTTTTAGAACTAGCAGAGGTAGAAAAATCTTGCCAGCTAATGGCCGACGAAATAGAAAAGACAAGAAGAAGAGTAAATGCTCTAGAATACGCCACAATACCACAATTAGAGGAAACTATAAAATATATAAAAATGAAGTTAGACGAAGATGAAAGAGCCAATATCATAAGACTTATGAAGGTTAAATCTATGGTGTTGCAGCCTCAAAACAATTAGCAAAGAAAGCTAACCCGGCAGGGTTAGCTTTCTTGCTCTATAGGAAGAGGAAAACTTTTATCCCTACAAGATTTTCTTGTAGACAAAAGTTCAAATAGTATATAATATAAATATAAGCATTAAAAGTAGGGAGGGAAAATTTAAGCTGTAATTAGGATAAGAACAGCTTAAATTAATAGTAATTATGGCAATTAGAAAAATACTTCAATATGGAGATAAAATTTTAAAGACTCCTTGTGAAAGGGTAGAAAAGATAGATAAGGATATTAAAGAATTGATTAAAGATATGAAGGATACCTTGTACAATTGTGATGGTATAGGCCTTGCCGCTCCACAAATTGGCGTCCTTAAAAGAGTTATATTAATAGATTTAAGAAATGATAGCCAACCAATTATACTTATCAATCCTGAAATTGTAGAAGCTGAGGGGAAAGAGCTAAGTATAGAAGGATGTTTGAGCTATGAGGGGTTTGAAGGTGAAGTAGTTAGACCAAAGAAGGTTAAGGTAAAAGGTATAACTCCAAATAATAAGGAAGTGGTATATACTGCTGAAGGTCTATTTGCTAAAGCTTTCTGTCATGAGATAGATCATCTAGATGGAATTATGTACGTGGATAAGGCTAAAAAAATATATAAGTTAGAATAATAATGGTGAAAATTCACCATTATTATTTTTTTGAAAAGTAAACAATTACATGAAAAAAAGGATATTTACAAATAGATACACATATAGTATACTGCTGTATATACACTTACATATGGGGGGATTATAAATGGAAAAGGTAAGAAAATTAACACAAACAGCCTTATTAATAGGTCTAACTATCATAATACCTATCTTAATGCCAAAGATACAATTGGGAGAAGCTTTTACAATGACACCAGCTTCCCATGTACCTATGTTCTTATCAATGTTTTTAGGACCAGCAGCTTCTGCTATGGTTGGAATAGGATCTACTATAGGTTTTCAGATGTCTGGGACACCATTCCCAGTAGTTGCTAGAGCTTCAACCCATATTTTAGTTGGTCTTCTTGGGGCACAGCTTTTAAAGAAAGATGTTTCCTATGTAAAAGTAGCTCTAATAACTGCACCTCTCCATGGATTAGCAGAAGCTTTAGTGATAATACCACTGCTAGGATTCAATGCTAATTCCTATATTGTAGCAGTAGGAACAATGTTCCACCACTGTGTAGATGTAATTATTGCTTACCCTGTGGTGAAGGCCTTAGCTAAGACAGGAAGAAAAGAATTTG
>JAAYTB010000051.1 GCA_012523855.1 Clostridia bacterium | reverse complement strand
GGTCAACCGGTGGAACTGGCAGCTGCTTATGTATTCCTGGCTTCTAATGATGCATCTTATATAACTGGGCAAACCATTCATGTTAATGGAGGTACTGTGGTGAATGGCTAAAAGGGCCCTAGATATTGTTAATAAACCCTGAACTGTTGTACTGATTAAGGCTAGTACAGCAGTTTTTGTATTTAGTTGAAAATAATCTTTACTAAAGTTGAAAAAGTTGGTGTATAATTTATTAAAAGTAGAAAAAATAAGACCCTATTAAAAGGAGGTAGACATATTAATGGAATATTTATGGAGTTTAAAGGAGCTATATCCTTCCTTTGATAGTAAGGAATTTAAGGGGGATATGGTGGCACTGGATGCCTATATCCAGGAATATAAGACTTGGGTAGATTCTATTACTGTAAACTATAGTGATGTAGTAAAAAAACTAGAGGACTATATAGAAATAGAAAGCCGTGGAGCTAAGCTCATTAGCAAACTTTACGATTTTGCGGAATTAACCTTAAGTGTGGATACAAAGAATAAGCAGGCTCTTAAAAGTTCAGAAATACTTCAGACTAAGTTTGCAGCTACAGCAGAGCATAAGGCTAAGCTTAACCGATGGATTGGAGGGGTTCCTGACATAGAGAAACTTATTGAGTCTTCAAGCCTCTTATCAGAACATCAATTTCATCTCATGGAGCTTGTTGAACAAAGTAAGTATCTATTAAGCAATGCAGAAGAAGCAGTTATAGCAAAAATGAGAAATACCGGCTCAAATGCCTGGACTAAATTAAAGGATTTAGTGACTTCCACCTTAAAGGTTGATATTGAGCTAGAGGGAGAAAAGAAGCAACTACCTTTAAGTGTTATAAGAAATATGGCCTATGAAAAGGATAAGGATTTAAGAAAGAAGGCCTATGAAGCAGAATTAGCCTCTTATAGTAAGGTAGAGGATTCTGTAGCGGCCTGCCTTAATGGTATAAAGGGAGAAGTTATAACAGTATGTGAAATGAGAGGCTATGAGTCTCCCTTGCAGGAAACCTTGTTAAATTCCAGAATGGATAAGGAAACCTTAGATGCTATGCTTACAGCTATGAAGGAAAGCCTTCCAGCCTTTAGAAAGTACTATAAAAGAAAAGGAGAGCTAATGGGAAGCAGCAAGGGTCTTCCTTTCTATGACCTATTTGCACCAGTAGGCGATGTGGATATGCCTTTTCCTTATGAAGAAGGTAAGAAATTTGTGGTAGATAACTTTAGAAGCTTTAGTGATAGTTTGGCGGATTTTGCCCAGAAAGCTATAGATAGGAACTGGATAGATGTTATGCCAAGAGAAGGAAAGGTAGGAGGGGCCTTCTGCGAAAATATACATGCTATTGGTGAAAGTAGAATAATGCTAAACTATGGAGGTAACTTCAGCGACGTGGTAACTATGGCCCATGAGCTAGGCCACGGTTATCATGGTGAATGTTTAATGAAGGAAAGCATATTAAACAGCGATTATCCTATGCCTATAGCAGAAACAGCTTCCACCTTCTGTGAAACTATAATTAAGAAGGCTGCTATAGAAAATAGTTCTAAGGAAGAAGCTTTCTTTATCCTGGAAACTGAAATAAGTGATTGCGGTCAGGTAATCGTAGATATATACAGTAGATTTTTGTTTGAGAGTGAAGTCTTTGAAAGAAGAAAGGAAAGTTCTTTAACAGCTGAAGAGTTAAATGACATAATGGTTAGAGCTCAGAAGGAAGTCTATGGAGATGGCCTGGATCCAGAATACCTCCATCCATATATGTGGATAGCAAAGCCGCATTACTACTATGCATCTTCTAACTTCTACAACTTCCCTTATGCCTTTGGTCTACTATTTGCTAAGGGCCTTTACGCAGAGTATATAAAGAGAGGCAAAGACTTTGCCAAGGACTATGATAAGCTTTTAAGTGTAACAGGTAAAAATAAGATTGCCCATGTTACCAAGCTTATGGGTATAGATGTCCGTAGTGTAGACTTTTGGAGAAGCTCTTTAAAGACTATTGAAGAAGATATTGAGAAGTTTTTGGAATTAAGCCAAATATAAGGGGGTATCTTGTGGATTTCAAGTTTGTTAAATTTGAGGTTTTTATACCAGAGGAATATGTAGATAAACTTCGAGATGCCTTAAATGAGATTGGAGCCCTTACTATTGGAGGCAATTATGACAGTTGTATGTCTGTTACAAGGGTCACAGGCTATTGGCGTCCCTTAGAAGGAGCGGACCCCTTTAATGGCACTGTAGGAGAGCTGTGCCAGGCTGAGGAATGTAAGGTAGAGTTTTCTTCTAGAAGAGAATTGCTTAAGGAAACTATGAAGACAATAATTAAAGTTCATCCTTATGAAACTCCAGTTATTAATGTATTGCCTGTTATTAACGGTGTTGGAATAAAGGATTTACTTGACTAAAAAGAAGCTTTTGCCCTAGGAATACTAGTGCAAAAGCTTTCTTTATTTTTAGCCTTTTGCCAGCTTAAACAAGTTCTTTGTCAAAAATATCCTTTAATCCAAGTTTTTCGATTCTCTCTTTTATAGTGTCATTATCTGTGCTATATAGGCCCTTTTCCTTCATTCTTTCAAAGTATTCGGCGCCGGAGAAGGTATGTCTAACTTTTCTTCCTTCTGCAGTAGTTAATCTGTAATTAGCATAGAAAATTAGGTCACCTATGGCTGTTTCTGTAGGAAGAACTAGGGTTGGCTGTCCTAGGAGGTATCTTACGGCGTTATGACCAGCTAAGGTTCCTGTGGACATAGCTTCCGTATGGCCAATGAAGAAACCGGATTTTTCTCCTGCGCAGAAAAGATTATCTATACCAATTACCTTCATGTCGTCAGTTCTAGGAGCAGCAGACAGGTATCTTACAGAATTACCCTTGCCTCCAGAATAAGGGTCCATATATCTAGCATTACTAAGACCCGGTAGCTTTCTCAGCTTATCAATAGGATAAAAGGGGGTCATAACCTTAATGTGACCAGTATCCAGCAAAACCAGATTTTCAGCAAATTGAGGAAGGGCATATTGCTGGCAAACTTTCAAGTCTAGCTTTCCTAAATTTATATCTTCTGCAGGAATTTTTAGTACTACAGAGCCTTTTTCACCTAGTTCTTTTAAAAGCTCAGGGGATAAAGAGTCCCTTGGAATTTCGCAGGAACCACTGAAAGCCCCTCTAGTACCATCAGCCCGCTGACCATGAATATCTTCTACTCCTGCCTTGGCACTGATGCTTACTCTACCACCAAAGGTAGGACATCTTAAAACGCACATAACGCAGCCGTTACCATACTTGGCGCAATTATCCATGGCGCCAGTGGAACCGGTGCAATCTATGAATACATCACCTTCTACAAGCTCCCAATTGGATAGATATATACCAGAGATCTTATTTTCTTCTTTTTTTACATTAGCTGCTCTGGAAAGGAAATTAACCTTAATGCCCATGGACAATATAAACTTCCGGACTTCAGCTTCTAGTTTTTCTACATCACAAAGCCAAGCATGTTTATGGCCTGGAAAGTTGATATTCTTATGTTTTGCACAAGCATCTGTAATTTTTATTAATTCACCAGCGCCTAGATTTATTAATTCCTCTGCTGCAGTATATCTACCGTTATTTCTCATAATACCGCCAACATTGCCTAGGCCAAGTAGTAGATCTGTTCTTTCGCAAATAGTTACATCTGCGCCAGCTTTTTTAGCGGCAACTGCTGCGCTACAACCAGCCCAGCCTCCGCCAATAACAACTACCTTCATACTAACCTCCTGCAAAAAATAAGCTTTCAGAATATCATATTATAAATCTTAAAAAAAATTACCTTTATCAAGTAAGGAAATAATACTTAATGAATAATTGTCATCATAATCTCCTTAGCTTATAATTGTAGGTATTAAAGTATAAGGCTTAAATTTAAGATTTAACTTTTTTACTTTACAGAAAAAGATAGATCAAAAGATTAAAGAGGAGGTTGCAGCATTGATATTATCAGGAAAAGAAATAGCTAAAAACATTGGAAAGGATATAATAATCGAGCCATATAACGAGAAACAATTAAATCCCAATAGCTATAATTTAAGATTGTACAATGAGTTGCTTGTTTATGAAGAAGATGTTTTAGATATGAAAAAACCTAATAAATATAAGACTATAATCATACCGGAAGAGGGCTTGCAGCTTGAGCCGGGAAAGCTTTATCTTGGCAGAACTGTTGAATATACAGCTACAAAGAACTTTGTACCAATGTTAGAAGGCCGTTCTTCTGTAGGTAGACTGGGACTTTTTATACATGTTACTGCTGGTTTTGGAGATGTAGGCTTTAGAGGCTACTGGACCTTAGAAGTATTTTGTGTGCAACCTATAATAATATATCCTAATGTGGAGATATGTCAGGTGTATTATCACGACATTCATGGTGAATATGAAGAATATAAGAGTGGTAAGTACCAAGGAAACACAGGAGCCCAGCCTAGCTTGTTCTATAAGGATTTTCTTTAGATTAGTTAAGTCTTTTTCTATTAAAAGGGTGGAGACCGAAAGGTCTCCGGTTTATTTTATCAAAATTAAAATTAAAAATTTTGCACTCCGCAAAATTGTCCTTAAACTCTGACATCTGACCTCTGATTTCTAAAAGCTACACAGCAGCTTTTTATTCAAACTATTCCTTAACAGAACTTTTAGGGCAGATTTTCATACATCTGCCACATTGTATGCAGTCAGGATCCTCTATGTAAGTTCCTTTAAAATTATAATGTAGCTAACATAAAGATTACAATAGCATATCTAAAAAGCTTAGATTTAAAGATCCCAGGTACAGGTTTGTTATTACTGACTTTAGATAAAAGATTGTCATAGAAGCTGCCTCTTGGACATAGATTACCACACCAATATCTGCCCTTAAAAATAGAAATGACAAGGGGAGAAATCATGCAAAGAGAAGCAGCAATAGCCCATATAGGATTAAAGAAAGATAAAATTAATAATAAAAAAAGAAGGAAAAAAGAGTATCTTTTCCATATAACTTTAAGTAGATTCATAAGCTACCTCCAAATTATTAGATATAGAATATATATTTCAAAAAAACAGATAATATTTTTATCTTTAAAAGATTTATAAGTTAAATAAAAAGAGGATTATTTACTAAAGCTAGCCATTGAAGATACTTTGTGGTGGCCTTGGACAAAATTTTATAGGTTATACTACAGATAATTGAGCAAAATAATAATGCAAACATAAATTAAAGTTTGCAAAATCAAAGTAAAGGGAGGAATCGGGAATGGCAAGAAACAATAGGGTTTTAGTACCAGCGGCAAGAGCAGGGCTAGACAGATTTAAGGTGGAAATAGCTAATGAACTCGGTATCTCTAATTACGATGAAATTGATAAGGGTGAATTAACATCAAGACAAAACGGATATGTTGGTGGAGAAATGGTTAGAAGAATGGTTCAGGATTTTGAAAGTAGATTATAATTTTTTAATGAGAGGGAACGGATAGTTCCCTCTTTAATAAATAATATTGATGGGAGGTTTTCCCGTGAAGTATATAACAGTAACTATGGATAACGGAAAGCAGGAAAAACTTGAGGTTTTAGAAAAGATAGATATAGCAGATAAGCATTACGTTATTGTAGCACCAGAAGATTCAGACTTGGCCTATGCTTATAGAGTAACGGTAAAGGGAAAGTTTGAAGAGTATCAATCTGTTAGTGCTGGTAAGGAATTTGATAAAGTCTTAGAAAAGTATAATGAATTAATGGCGAAAAGCTAGAATTAGTAGCTTTGAAGAAAAAAGTAAATCCTTTAAAGGGGATTTACTTTTTTTCTCCTAATTAAATAGATTTAAATCTTTTATGGTATTATAAATCAACAAGTGTCCTTTAGCTCTTAGATGAATTCCATCTGAAAATAAATCATTAAAGTCCCAATGAACTTTTTCAAAAACTTCATAGAAATTTATCCATTCAATCTTATTGCCTTGGGCAAAAGCCTTTGTAAGCTCACCTAATTCTTTAATTTTTAAGTTTACTTTAGAATAATCAATATAACTAGTCCAACGCTCCTTTGCCAAGCTAGGAAAAACAGGAGGGGGAGTCAATAATATTGGTTTAATAGAATTATTGAGTATTTCCTTCCATAAGAGTTTTAGGTTATCAAAGGTACTATTAACTGAGTTTCCCATTAAGAAATCATTAGTTCCACACATTATAATGGCATAGCATGGCTTTAAAGATAAAATATCTTCATAGGATCTATTAAGCAATGCGGTACTAGTATCTCCATTCACACCCTTATTAATAATTTCATATCTACTAGTGGCCTGCAATAGGTTTACCCAAGCTTCTTTTGGCCTTACTCCATAGCCGTAAGTCAAACTATCTCCTGCACATACAAGTTTCAAGAAATCACCATCCTAATAAGATAAATATTCCACTGTAAAATTTACTGCCTTTAGTCTTCTAACTTTAACTATTAACTTATACATTATAGCAATTTTGGTTATAAATTAGAAGAATAGATAATATTAATAAAAGAAAAAGAAAAATCTACTAGGGAAAATAAAAAAACTATTGACACCAGAACAAATGTTCGGTAGACTATAAATAGAAAGGATTGGAAGGTGGAAAACATGACAAAGAAAAATGGTTTGTTTGTAAAAATCAATTATAAGGCGCCCAAGAAAGGCGAGGAGAATGGTTTATCAGTAGATAAAAGCAATCTACATAAATTTTTATTTTGTGCCGGTACTCTTAATAAAAATGGAGGAACTATGATTTTTAGAGCCAAGGATTTCGAAGAGGCGGATTATATTGCAAATAATAATCCTTTTATCAATAGCGATATCTACAAATATGAAATATATCAAGGTGATGTAATATCCTTATAATATAAAAGACCTAATTTCTGATAATTTTTACTATCAGAAATTAGGTTTTCTTCTATTCTATATTATAGACATAATCTTTTATAACAATATCTAAGGCTTCTATCAAGTTTACTACAGCGTTAATTCTATCTGGGATGTCGCTTTTTATGATCTTCACCTTAGGACGTAGAGGATAATTTTGAAAAACCTCTTCTACCACTGCGTATTCTCCAGTGCTGAGTGCTACCAAGGTTCCTTCAGGATAAGGAACTATAACTTGAGCAAAAGTCTTTACCATTTCATAATCGAATTGACTAGCACCGCCTGCCATTATATATTCTAGGGCTTCGCTGGGGCTTAAGGCTCTTCGGTAGGGCCTGTCAGAGGTTAAGGCGTCGTAAACATCGGCAATGGCTCTAGACATGGCAGTAACTTCTGGTATGTTTTTTATGTAATCAAAGCCCTTTGTTGTATGTTGTCTCATTATTTCTAATTCTGATTCTGTAAGTGTATCTTCTTTTAGTAATATAGATTTGGGAGTAAGAATTTTTCCGATATCATGGACCAAGGCTCCTATACATAAATCCTGCAATTCAATCCTGTTAAGTTTTAGGCGAAGTCCTAATATAAGAGATAAAACTGCCACATTTACGCTATGTTGATAGGTGTAATTGTCCATACTTTTTATATCTACCAGGTTTACTAAAATATTTTTCTTAGAGAGTAATTCTTCCAT
>JAAYTB010000050.1 GCA_012523855.1 Clostridia bacterium | reverse complement strand
GTTGCTTCCTCACCTTCCTTTGCCAATTTATTTAAAAGTAGTTCAAGGAGGGCTCTGCTTTCATTATGAAGAATATAATATTCTTTACCCTTGTTATAATAATCAAGAGCAGATTTATCACTGTATGCTTCTTTTTGATAGTTCTTTGAGGCGCACATCCTATCTATGAACATTTCCACTACATATTTAATTGGCATTCTCATTCCAATTAGTCCATCAGTAGGGTTAGTACTGTAGTCAATCCAATATTCAAAGTGGTGTTTGTTTCTTCCTTTGTGGTGAAGCCATGACTTTGAATAACCTTTTTCAATTTTTTCTATGGCATTAGGGCTTAAGTTTCCTTTGTAATATTTTATCCCAGCTGAAAACTCTACCCAGAAGTATTTCGACAAATCATGTAACAGGCCCTGTTTATATAGACCGACCTTAAAACAATATTTCATTACTAATAATTTGTGATTTGTTATTGTCTTAAAGTGATTAATTGCATTATAGAATAATTTCCGTCTCATATGTTTGTCCATCCTTTTTTATATAATTATCCTACTAAAAATTTTTAATTTCAATTGATTTTGAAGTATATAAAAGAATTTTTCTGCTTAAATTTGTGACAAATGTGAAAAACCCATCATAGCATATACTAAGAAGCTAAAGAATATGCAGCTTAAGAAGAAAATTAGTTTAGCATTAAGCAAGAAAAAAGGAGTGAATTAAAGAGATGTCAAGTTGCTGTTACGGTGCTGGTCATGGTGGCGGATTTATGAGTGGCTATGCAGGAGGAGCAAGGTGTATTTGTGATTTTCCAACCCTTGTAATATTAATATTGATAGTCCTTCAATTTAGCAAGAAAAATAAGAACTATCAACATGATGATGACGACTACGACTGCTACCAAAAAGATAAATATGATCAAATTGGAAATGGCGTATTGTTCATTATAGCAATATTCTTCCTATCCTGTGCAGGTTGTGGAAGACGTTAATATATAGAAATATATATTTATCAAAATTAAGATAGAAAATAAAAAAACATTAAAAATATAACAAAGGAGGGTACACATGAGTAGAAAGTGCTGTAAGAAAGAACTAGTTACTATTCCTGTTTATGGAGGAGGACCCGGTAAGAAGTGCATATGTAATTTTCCAACACTAGTTATTTTGATTCTTATCGTTCTCCAGTTTTCAAAAAACAAGGGCGACAAGGACTATTGTGATAAGCAACAGGGAAAAGATCTAGTAGGTAATGGAGTCTTGTTTATAATTGCTTTATTCTTCCTTTCCTGTTCAGGTTGTGGAAAAGGAGCATATTAAAAAAGGTGGGAGAGCTAAATGGCTCTCTCTTTAAATATTCAAATAATTAGGGGGAGGTTAAAATGAGTAGAAGAAGAAAAAAAGAAAAGATTATACAAGTACCCATAAGTCCATATAGAAACCCTTGTATTTGTACTTTACCGGAAATAGCCATTTTAATATTAATCATCCTTCAATTTTCTAATAGGGGGAAAGATAATAGAAGGGGAAAGGATGAAATACCTCAAATAAGTAATGAAGTATTATTTATAATTGCATTGTATTTCTTATCTTGTATACAATGCAATTATAGATATCCAAGTCCAAATATTAATTTACATTTAATCAAAAAACGTTGAAGATAGATTATAGTAACAGGCCTAGTTTTTGCTTAAGGCTGTGTCTATTAATAATGTATAAGACATAGGGTTCCAAAGGAAACTATTAACTTATAGGCTTTTAAAACTGCTCAAGTTTTAGTTATAAAGATAGCTATAAGTTAAGTTTCTATGAGGAACCCTATATTATAGAAACTTATATAAAAGAATTTTCAAGCATATATAAGTTTAACACTTCTTATACTAGTATATATTGCAATCCATTGATATAATAATATATGAGTAAAAATTAGCTTTTTTGACTGAAATCGATATTTAATGACAAAAACCATGGGTCCCATAAAAAGTTTAATAAACATTCATACACCCTAAATCATTATATTTTTACATGAAATATTAAGGAAAAAGGAAGTTAACAATGAAGAGAACAGGTTATGTTAGATTAAAACTAACTGCAGTTTTGATATTAATAACGTTAATAATTTTAGGCTTTATAAGATACTCATTAGTAGGAAGAAATAGCAGTAAAACACCACCTAAAGCAATTAATGGTGTCATTGATTTAAGAAATTGGGATTTTAACAATGATGGTATGCTAAAATTAGATGGTCAGTGGAAGTATTACAAGGAAAAGCTATTAGAACCAGAAAATTTCGACAATGAAGACAATGGTAAGGGTGAGAACTACACAATACCAGGCTCCTTTGGACAACATAGTTATGGAACTTACAGGTTGAAATTATTACTTGATGATACAATGGATATTTACGCCGTCAACGTGGATTTTGTACAAAGCGCCCATAGGCTTTGGATAAATGACAGGGAAATTATTTCAGTAGGAACTGTTGGAAAAAATAAGACTAGTATGACTCCACAGCTTCTTCCTCAAAATGGTTACTTTCACAGAGAGGGAAATGCAATGTATATTACATTGCAGGTTAGTAATTATTATGCTAAATATGGCTTTATTGATAATATACTTATTGGAAATATGGCACAAATAACAACATATGGGGAAAATCGTCTTGCTTTTGAGATGGTCTTATTTGGAGCTACTGTCTTAGCAGCTATATATGCTATGGGTTTATACTTATTTAGAAGAAAGGATAAAAGTGCCCTATATTTATCAATTGTATCTACAATAGTAGCTATTAGAACTTTATTCTTAGGTGGAAGGGTTTTTATCACCTTATTTCCAAACTCTAGCTACATAATATCAGGAAAAATAATGCATTGGACTTTTTATTTGTATGTACCATTTATCATCCTATTTATGAATAACTTTTATCCATCTATTATGTCAAAGTCCGTTGTAAAAATATCAAAAGCATCTATTTGGTTATATGGACTTTTAATTTTGATAACTCCATGGAAGAATTATATAGATGTGATTATCCCTTATCAATTACTAGCAGTTTATTTATTGATTTATTTATTTATAAAGCTATCTAAAAGTTACTTAAAAAGTTATGGAAGTGAATATATTATGGCTATGGGTGTATGGGCCTTAATATTAACTGGAATCAATGATACCTTGTACGAATACGGCGTAATTATAACTGGTTCTTTTGCACCATTAGGTACACTAATTTTTATTATATCGGTGTCATATATTTTTGCTATGCGTCAGTCTCAGACTTTTGCCTATGCAGAGAAGATGACTAAAAAGTTAGAAACTATTAATAAATTAAAAGACGATTTCTTAGCTGTGACATCTCATGAGTTAAAAACTCCACTTAATGGTATTATCGGTCTGACAGAAGGCTGTTTATCTAATAAACAGGAAACTTTGTCAGAAGAAATTAGTGAAGACTTACAATTGATAAATCATAGTGCTAGAAGACTGTCAAATCTAGTTGAGGATATTTTAGTTTTTTCAAAATTGAAACATAAGGATATTATTCTTCAAAAAAAGCCTGTTAACCTTGAAAAAGTTGTTGAAGTAATTATAAAATTCTGTGAATCTATAGAAAGAACAAATAAGGTAAAGTTTGTTAATTATATTGATGAAAAGATACCTTTAGTTTATGGTGATGAAAATAGGGTACAGCAAATATTGTACAATATAATAGGAAACGCTGTGAAATTCACAAAAGAGGGAAGTATAACGCTCTCTTACAAGCAGAAAGAGAACTATATTGAAATTTCTATTGAAGACACAGGGATAGGAATAGCTAAAGAAAAACTAGATAGAGTTTTTGATATGTATGAACAGGAGGAAGTTTCAAGCAAGTATGGTGGAAACGGTCTTGGATTATATATTTCTAAAAAGCTAGTAGAGTTACACCAGGGAAATATTACCATAGACTCTATCATTGGCAAAGGAACAAAAGTGACATTTACACTGCCAATATGTCCTTCAAATGAACTTGATAAGCTTGAAAAAAAGTCCAAAGATAAGGCTACTATGATTAGGCAGTCTTACGATGATATGGCTGTAATTGAAAACAAAATTCATTCATCAGCTCTTAGTAAGAATATATCAAAGATCTTAATAGTAGATGATGATTACATAAATCAAAGGGTTATAGAAAACTATTTGATTAACCAAACTACTGTAATATTTAAGGCGTCAAATGGAAAAGATGCAATTAGGATTATTAATGAGAATAACGACTTGGATTTAGTTATATTGGATATGATGATGCCAGATTTATTAGGATATGAAGTAGTATCAATTATAAGAGAAAAAAAATCAAGTTTTGAGCTCCCTATACTGATTATGACAGCGGATAATAGGATTGAAAATATGACATTATCTTTTCAACGGGGAGTTAATGATTACTTAAGTAAGCCTTTTAATAGGCAAGAATTATTATTAAGAGTTACAACTTTAATAAATCTAAAACATTCTGTAGCAGAAGCTATAGCTCTTGCTAGAGATATGAATGTTGTAAAAAAGCAAGTTGAGGACTTAAATTTAAGAAATGCTGAAAGTGAACGAAAAATGGACGAGCTTATAGAATATGACAAGCTTAAAACGGAGTTTTTTACAAACATTTCCCACGAACTTAGAACACCCTTAAATGTAATTAGCAGTACAGTGCAACTTCTCAAAAGTCTAGACCCTACAAGACAGCTAGGGGAGGAATCAATAAGAAAATACTTAAAAATCATGAACAACAACTGCTATAGGCTTCTAAGACTTATTAATAATTTAATAGATACTACAAGGTTAGATGGTGGATATATTAAATTGCATCTAAAAAACAATAATATAGTATCTGTTATTGAAGACATAACTCAATCTGTGGCAGAGTATATTAAATCAAAAAATATAGATATAATCTTTGATACTGAGGTTGAAGAGAAGTATTTAGCAATTGATGAAGATATGATTGAAAGAATAATGTTAAATCTCTTATCTAACGCTGTGAAATTTACCAATGAAAAGGGTAAAATATTTATTAACATAATGGATTTAGGTAACTTTGTAGAAATTAGAGTAAGGGATACTGGTATAGGAATACCTGAAGACAAAATTGACTATGTCTTTGAACGATTTGCTCAAGTTGATAAAACAACTACAAGGAAGACAGAAGGTAGCGGTATAGGCTTATCTTTGGTCAAATCTCTTATAGAAATGCATGAAGGTACCATAAGATTAAAAAGTAAATTAGGTGAAGGTAGTGAATTTATTATAACCTTGCCTGTAAGAGAAGTAGTTGAGGAAACTCCTAAACCTAAAGAAGCTTTATTACAGGATATACAAAAGGAAAATAATAAAAATATTCAATTGGAGTTTTCCGATATCTATGCTGATTAAAAGGTCTTTGTAAGACTAATTTCTAACCTTTATTTAGGTATAGGTAACTTATGATACAGATTCCTCCATAGATGAATGATATAATTTCTTTGAAGTAAACTAAATAATGAAATTATATTAGTTAAGTTACAAATGTATAGGAGGAAAAACATGAGTAGATATTTAGGGAAAATTCACTTTTGGCTTTTTGATAAAATAAGATATTCAGAGGAATTAGAAAATAAAATTGAAAAATGGACTTTTGAAGAGGGCTTGCTAAAGGCAGTAGATTGGAAGTCGGATATCATTAGTAAATTTGGACCAGCTACAGGAGAGAAACCTTTAGAGGAAATTATAGATGAGTCCAATATTCATGGATGGTTGCAGGATAAAATAACAAGAACTGAATCTAGAATGGCAGCATGGATTACAAATATCCTATCAGAAAAAACTGAATACAAAAAGAAACTGGAAGAAATCTTTAGGCAGGATGGAGAGGAAAAGGGCAAAGAAGCAAATGAAAAGTATAATGTATCCTCACCTAAGCTAGCTTATAAAGTAATAAACGATTATATTTTAGAGGGCATGCCCTGTGATTCAGTAGACCGAGTAATGGAAGATGAGGATAAAAAATTTGTATGGCTATCAACAGTTTGTATTCATAGTGATAATTGGAAAGCAGCAGGAGGAAATGTTCAGCATTTTTATGACTTAAGACAAGTGTGGCTGGAAAGTTTTTTATCCCAACTAGGTTCAGGCTATAATTTTTCCGTTCAGTACATGGAGGGAACACGATTGAATACTATAAGATCAAAATAAACAGCGAAATGCTGTTTTTTTTGATGGATTTAATTTGAATTAAGAAAATCTTTATGATACATTAATACAGAAAAGCTTTTGGTTAAAAACTATATATACAAGGAGAAGTAAGTGATGATAAAGAAAGATTTGGCTGAAATGAGAAAACATATGAAAATAGGAAGTACTATGCTTCAATTTAATGATTTATATAGTATCTATCTAAAAAAAGACAATTTAGAAATTATTCATAAAGAAGTTAAGAACATTAATATGCTAGATGAAGAATCACAAGAGTTGTACATAAAAAATTTCAAAAAAATATTAGCAGGAGCTTTAGACACAAAACTTTTTCAATTGGACTTTTCTGATACTGATAATGAAGATAACTCTCAAAAACTTTTATACACAGCTTTAGAGAGTGAAGATGAAGAAGAAAAATTTCTGTCTTTAGACACAATAGTAAACAAGCTGGCAAATAATTATAATTATGATAATGATATAGTAATTACATTTGTTTATGGAGAGTATTGGAAGGGAGCAAAAAGAAGGAGTATAGAAGCAGATGAAGCTGAAGATGATAGTGTTTATTCCTTTAAATTTATCATAGGTAGTATAAATAAAGTTGAATATCCAAAGAAGGCAATTCAATTTGATTATATAAACAAAGAATTTAGAACTAATTCCTCCTTAGATGCTATAATAAATTTAAATTCACCTATGGACGGTTTTATGTTTCCTTGCTTTAACAATAATTATTCAGATGTTAACCATGTTATGTATTATTCAGGTAAAAATAATGAAGTTAATTTAGGTTTTATAGAGGAAGTGTTAAATGGAACTATAAAAATTACTGCCGCAGAAGAAAAAAAATGTTTTAATGCAATAATTAAAGAGGTTGTAGGAGAAGAAATAGAGCCTGAAACAATGCAAACAATTTATGAAAATATAGTTATACAAGGGGAAGAAATAGAAGAAGGGGAGGAAGCAGTATTATCAATAAAAGATGTGAAACGTGTTTTGGCAAGCAGTGGTATAGAAGAGGAGAATATTGAAAAATTAGAGGAAGCTTATGAAGGAACTATAGGCAATACTAATTTCGATTTTAAAGTGGATAATATTTTGCCTGATTTAAAAAGTAAATCAGTTAAAATTGAAAGCGAAAATGCTAATATTAGTATAGCACCTAATGCTTTAGGTAAGATTAAACAAGTTAGGAATAAGCATGGTAAAAAGTGTTTGCTTATAGAGTTAGACGAAGATATTGAAATTAACGGTTTTAAGATTAAAGGATCTGATTTTCTTGACTAGTATATTAAAGGGTGAAGGATAATAAATTATTCTTTGCTCTTTTTGTTTTTTTCTGTTTTGTTTAGAAGAGGGATAAAATAAGCTTTACAAGAAATAATATAACATATATAGCTTCAAGACAGAATTTTTATTTACTATCATTGGAATACGTAATTTAAAGGAAATAAGAGAGGAAGTTCAAGGATGGATTTGTGCAAAAACTTACATTGCCCTCAATGTCATGGTGAGGAATTTGAAGTTAAGAGAAAAGTAACTTATATATATTCATATAGAATCAATAATGATAATAAGAATGAAAGTTTAGATAAAACAGATGAGCTACCTTTCCTCTTCGATAATAGAGAAAAAACAGAGTCTAAGGAATATTTATTATGTAAAGGCTGTAAGAGTAAATTTCCAATTAATTTAGAAGAGGAAGATACTAAGATTAATTTTACCATATTGAGAAAAGCTATAAGGGCAGATCATGTTAAAAATCCAGAATTTATTGGATAAGAATATTAGAAGTAAAGTAAAAATAACTACTATGTCAGCTAATAAATGAATATAATGCTTTGTACAAGTTTAAAATATATCTATACTGAAAAGTAAAGAGGTGGTAAGGTGAAAGCTTTTGATACGTTAATAAAAGAGACACTTCAGGCAGAAGATTTAGATGAATTAGAAGCTGCAGCAGATTTATTTCAGTTCGGTATTGAAAAGGGCTATTACAATAAGTGGCAGGCAACAGAGTTTAATAACGCTTATTGGAAGGTTAAAAACATGTGTCTAGCTCTGGAAATAGCAGATAAAATAAAGGGAAATAAATTAGATATTATTGATATAGTTGCTAAGGCTCCTATAGAACTAAAGAGTGATCAAGGCAGGTTAATTGAATATGTTAATGGAAGAATCAAAGCCCTGCGTGGAAAAATTAAAGGTTTAAAATGAAAGATAAACCATGGGACTCTTATAGGTTTTAAGTCTCATGGTTCTGTTTAAGATAGAATTAGTCTATATCAACGAATTTTTTTATTATATCTATAAGAGCTTGGTAATTTTCGAAGAAAATTACTATGATATCTCCTGGCTTAGAATTTTCTATAGCAGTTAATAGTGCTATTCTTTCATCAAGAATTATTTTAATTTTATTTTTAGGTATAGAAGATTCCAAGGCACCATTTAGTAGTAACCTTGCCACTTCTCCTTCCTTTCATCCTCTTTTTCTCATGTCCTCTTTAATGTATAAATAGTCGAAGTTATCGCCGGAAAATTTCCCAATGTTAACAATATCACTATCAAGACGGTCGCCAGGTACCCCTATGATACCTATGAGACTATTGTCTTGTATTGCTTTTGCTTCTTTGATTACTGCTTTGTAGTCTCCTATATTATGGCCGTAATCAAGTATTAGGATTCTGTTATTTATCCTATACATGTTGAATCTACCAGGATTAAAGGTGTCATTATTCTTAAATGTAGAGAGTCCATTTGCTATGAAGGAATTATCTATACCTAAACCTATCATAGCACTAGCGGCAGCCATTGCATTTTCTATATTATAAGTAAGAAGGCCATTAAGGCCTATTGCTATATCCTTAATTTTAGTAATTTTTATTATTTCATTATCGTCAGCATTCATTACTGCATATCCATCTTTCTTTATGGATTCTCCAACTAAAGCTTTGATAAATGCCAGTTTTTCAATGTTTTTTACGCCGTCTACTCCTACATGATCACTAGTTATGTTGGTAATGATTCCTATATCGGCTAAATCATAGGCTATACCATCACGTAAGATACCACCTCGGGCTGTTTCCAATACAGCTGCGTCTATATCTCTATTATGAAGTACAGCCAGGGCGCTTTTAGGCCCTGTAGTATCACCTTTCTCTATACATTTGCCATCAATAAAAATTCCGCTACTTGTTGTTAAACCAACCTTATGTCCTGCTTGTGTTAGAACATGGGCTATTAACCTTGCTACTGTGGTCTTTCCATTGGTACCAGTAATGGAAACTATTGGGATGGTTTTAGGCCTATTTCTAAACATGCTTTTAACAATTGCCTTAGCCACATTCCTGCTTTCACCTTCAAAAGGAAAGTGATGCATTCTGATGCCTGGAGCGGCATTGATTTCAATTATGGCTCCATCATCTTTAATGGATTTACTAATATCTTTGCAGCAAATGTCTATTTCACATATGTTTAATCCTATGGCTTTAGCAGCTCTTTGGCATATTTCAAGGTTTTCTGAAGAAATTTCATCTGTACAGTCTATAGAAACACCACCGGTAGATAGATTAGCATTTTTTCTTAAAAATAGTTTTTCGCCGGAGGGAAGAGTGCTATTTAGGTTATAACTCTTCTCTTCTATGCAACTAATTAGGATATTATCAATAATAACCTTAGAAAGTGACTTTTCATGTCCTTCACCTCTTCTAGGATCCATGTTTAGCTCCTCAATCAATTCCATTATAGTTCTTTTCCCATCACCAATAATAAAGGGTGGTAATCTAAGGGATGCAGCTACAACTCTACCATCAACAAGACAAACCCTATAGTCATTTCCTTTTATATATTCTTCTAAAATAATATTTCTATAAGTTTCTTTCAATGAATAGTAAGCTTTGATCAATTCATCATGATTTTTTATAATGGCTCCCTTAGGTACAGGAAGCATATGGAGTTTAAGTATTTCCTTGGTTAAGATCTTATTGCAAGAAATATCTACTCCAAGAGCACTGGTGTCCTCACAAATAGTTGCATCAATAATTTTACAAAACCTTCCCAGCCCTAATTGATACATGCCAGTTTTACCAAGCTTTAAAATAGGAATGCCTAATTTTTTTTGCTTCTTCACAAATAGCATTTGTACTAACTCCAGGCATTTCTCTATACATAATGGACTTAAGTTCATTAATTTCATTGTCTATAATTAGGCTATTATTAGAAAGTAGTTTATTTACTATTTTAACAGCCAATAATGCAGCTTTTATTGAGGTCTCTTTGTAATCATAAGGAAAAATGATTAGTTGATTAGTGTTGCTAACCTTAATAACCTTGCTAGATTGTTCCGCTACAGACTTCCACTATATCCAATAGAACACACTTATTATGAGAAAAAATATTTCGACCATCAAATACTTTAATTCTATTTATTTTAATTTTCTTAATAGCTGGATAATGTAATTCATTCATGTATAGTAAATATTTATCCCTATATTTAAGGTAAGGACGGAAATCATACCTGTACATGGTAACCCTCCCTTTTGTAATTAATACAATATAATTTATAATATGTGTGAAGGGGAGGATGTGTAACTTTAGTATTTAAAAATCCGGTAAGGAGATTAATAATTAATAAATATAAAAACACCATACCAATGATTAATACCATTGGGTCTGGTGTTTTTATTGACTATATTAAAAAATTTAATTTAAATGTTTTCTGCAATATAGTATATAAGCTTCTCAGAATCTTCCCAGCCTAAGCAAGGATCAGTTATGGATTTCCCATATACATTACAATTAACATCCTGACTGCCTTCGACTATATAACTTTCTATCATTAGTCCTTTTATTAATTTTTTTAACTTTGAGTCCCATTTTCTACTGAAGAGAACTTCTTTGGCTATTCTAGGCTGTTCGTAGAATTTCTTCATAGAATTAGAGTGGTTTGTATCCACGATAATAGCAGGGTTAGATAAGTCTCTCTCTTCATAAGCTTTGGCTAAGTCTAGAAGGTTCTCGTAGTGATAATTAGGTATATTTCTGCCATAAGAGTCAACTGCACCTCTTAAAATGGTGTGACAAAGAGGGTTACCCTCTGTTTCCACTTCATATCCATTATAAAGAAAAGTGTGAGCATTTTGTGCAGCTACTACTGAGTTAAGCATTACGGTAATGTCACCAGATGTAGGGTTTTTCATTCCTACAGGTATATCCATTCCGCTAACAGTTAACCTATGTTGCTGGTCTTCTACAGATCTAGCACCGATTGCGATATAACTAAGCAAGTCTGCTAAATAGGTATAGTTTTCAGGATATAGCATTTCATCTGCTGTTACCAGGTGGCTTTCCGCTAGGGCTTTTAAATGGAGCCTTCTAATGGCCCTTATACCTTCTTCAATGTCAGGAGCCTTATTAGGATCAGGTTGATGAGCCATGCCTTTATAGCCTAAGCCTGTAGTTCTAGGTTTATTGGTATATATACGAGGAATCAAAATGAGATTATCTTTAACCTTCTCTTGTACTTCAGCCAACCTGTAAATATAATCTAAAACAGAATCTTCCCTATCGGCAGAGCAAGGACCAATAATAAGGATAAATTTGTCGCTCTCACCCCTAAAAACTTTTTCAATTTCACTATCCTTATCTTTCTTTACCTTGGATAATTCGCTACTAAGAGGGATGTCTCTTATAATTTCCTCTGGTGTAGGTAGTTTTTTGATAAATTTAATATTCATAATGTAGTCAACCTTTCTCAATAAAAATATTGCTAATAAAATAAAACAGTTAGATTGTGGATTTATTACTAAATTATAATCTAATAATCAGAATACTATAAAAATAAAAATAATTCAATAATAAGTATTATTTTTTATGCATAATTATTCTAAACCAGGAAAACATAATGATTTTGGTAAAAAAGCTGAGAAAATTTCATTATTTCATATTTCCTTTATAAACGAGGGGAATTATGATATAATTTAGTCAAAATTACTAACATATATACAGTTTTAAAAGAGGAGGATGTATAATGGATAATACATCTTTAAATGTCAATTATTTGACAAGGTTAATGAGCAATGGTTTATCTAATGGTAAAGGAAATAGCCAGGTAGAGGTAGAGAAACAATTAGCTGTTATAGCTTTTCAAAAAATATATGAAATGATGCTTCAAGGGGATAGTTCAAGCTCTGCTAGCTTAATGAGTACTTTATTTTTATCACAAATTAATGAAGAATATGATGTGAATTTACAATCAGCTTTAGATATTTCTAGTTCCCTTAATATGAACACAAGGCTACATTTGAAAAAAGAGATTAATACTAATGAAGTGAATGGAAATTATCTTAATACTTCAAGTCTTGGTGATTTATCTGCTAAGTATGAATCTAATGGAAGACCTGGGGTTATAGCAAACAATCCTGGAGACTACGGTGGAAAATCTTATGGGGCATGGCAGTTTTCCTCTAAAACAGGTTCTCTGCAATCTTTTATTAATTCTTTAAAAGATACTAATTATGAATACTACAATATTTTAGTACAAGCTAAGTCTTTAGATGGGAATAGCTACGGAAGTAATTTCGATAAGGCTTGGCAGTATTTGTCTAAAGTTGATAATGAAGGTTTTTATGCTTTACAGCATAATTATGTAAAAAATGCTTTTTATGATAGGGCAGTAGAAAAATTAAGGAATATTTATAATTTCGATATAAATAGCAGATCTAATGCTCTTAAAAATGTTTTGTGGTCCACAGCAGTACAACACGGTGTAAATGGGTCTGTTAATGTATTTTCAAAAGTTAATTTAAATGGTTCAGATAAGGAAATAATCAATGGAGTTTATAATGAAAGGCAGAAGGTTAATCAATATTTTAGAAGTAGCTCTGTAGATGTTAGAAAAAGTGTATATAATCGATTCAACAGAGAGAGACAAGATGCCCTTAATATGCTTGAAAAGGAAAGGATAGTTTAAAAATGTCATTAAAATTCTCTAGAGAATACAAAAGAATAATCGATGAGCTTGCATCCGCTTTATTGGTTATAGAAGATATTTATAGTTTCTTAAACATGGAAAAAAACATCTGGGAAAAGTTTCAGGATGAAGAAAGAAAAGAATTGATAAAAACCTTAGCAGATGATATTTTTTATGGATTAGGTCAAGAACCACTAATGGAAATAGGTGAAGATAAAGTTCAATATTCTAAAGAAAAAAATGAAATTTATATTATATCTAAGGATAATATCATTAAAACAGTAAAATTGTAAAAAAGTATTTAAACTTGCTATTAGTAGTCTGTAAATTACTAATAGCAAGTTTTTTTCTAATAAAAATTAAATTTATTAATAAATGTAGTGAAAACATTAACAATTTGATATAATATCCTATGTAGGGATAATAAACCATATAGGAGGTAATGTTTATGTGCAATGATCCCAGATTTATAGAATTGGAAGAATTTATTAAAGCACACGAAAACAAAGAAAGCGAATTAATTGCAGTACTCCACAAAGCTCAAGAACTCTTCGGTTATCTAGGGGAGGAAGTACAAAACTTTGTAGCTGATAAGCTAGGTATCCCGGTTTCAAAGGTATATGGAGTCATAAGTTTCTATTCCTATTTTACTACGGAGCCTAAGGGTAAATATGTCATCAACGTTTGTACAGGAACTGCTTGCTTTGTTAGAGGTTCCGGTGAAATAGTGGATGAGTTAAAACGACGTTTGCAGATCAAAGAAGGGGAGACAACTAAGGACGGCTTATATACGCTAGATACTTTAAGATGCGTTGGTGCTTGTGGTTTGGCTCCGGTTGTTATGATTAATAATAGAGTTTATGGGCACTTTTCTAAAAACGATATAGATAAAGTGCTTAGTGAATATAAATAATGGAGGTGATAATATGAGCCAGGTAAAAAACTTAGAAGAGTTAAATTGTTTATCAGAAAAATATAAAAATTTAGTTTCTGCAAGAAGAATTAAGAAATTAAGTGATGATCTTAGTGAAAGACATATAATGGTCTGTCAAGGTACAGGTTGTATGTCTTCTAAATCAGACGAAATAATGGATAAATTAAAAAGTAATATTGAGAAATATGGTTTAGAAGATAGTGTTAAGGTTGTACTAGCGGGCTGTTTCGGCTTTTGTGCTAAGGGACCTATTGTTCATATTTTGCCAGATAACATTTTTTATATACATGTAACCACTGAAGATGCAGAGGAGATTATTTCCAAGCATATAGTAAAAGGAGAAATAATAGAAAGACTTTTATACGAAGAACCTACAGTAGGTAAAAAAGTAAACTCTCAAGAAGAGATGTCATTTTATAAAAAGCAATTAAGAGTTGCTTTGAGGAACTGTGGTATTATCAATCCTGAAGATATAAGGGAATATATTGCTTGTGATGGCTACAAAGCTTTGGGGAAAGCTCTCACTAATATGACATCAGAGGATGTTGTAAATGAAATTTTAGAATCTGGTTTAAGAGGAAGAGGAGGAGGAGGTTTCCCTACAGGTAAGAAGTGGATGTTCACTAAGTCTTACCATAGTCCTGAAAAGTATATAATATGTAATGCTGATGAAGGAGATCCTGGAGCCTTTATGGATAGATCAATACTTGAAGGGGATCCGCACAGCGTTATTGAAGCCATGGCTATTGGTGGCTATGCTATAGGGGCAAATAAAGGATTTATTTATATTAGAGCGGAATACCCTCTGGCAATACATAGGTTAAAAATAGCTTTAAATCAGGCCAAGGAATATGGTTTATTAGGAGAAAATATTTTTGGAACGGATTTTAGCTTTGATATTGAAATTAAGTTAGGTGCAGGAGCCTTTGTATGTGGTGAAGAAACTGCTTTGATTCACTCTATAGAAGGTTCCCGTGGAGAACCTACAAACAAACCCCCTTACCCTGCTGAAAAGGGATTATGGAACAAACCAACCTGTGTAAATAATGTAGAAACTCTTGCCAATATACCAAAAATTATTAACGAGGGTGCTTCTTGGTTTAATAAGATAGGTACAGAGAAATCTAAAGGAACAAAGGTTTTTGCTCTGGCAGGAAAAATTAATAATGTAGGTTTAGTTGAAGTACCTATGGGTATTACCTTAAGAGAAATAGTTTATGACATAGGTGGGGGCATAAAAGATGGTAAAAAACTTAAAGCTGTTCAGACTGGTGGCCCTTCAGGTGGATGCATACCTGAATCAATGCTGGATGTTCCTATAGATTATGATTCGCTTACCAATATCGGTTCTATGATGGGGTCTGGTGGAATGATAGTAATGGACGAAGATAACTGTATGGTTGACATAGCAAAGTTCTATTTAGAGTTTATAGTTGATGAGTCTTGCGGTAAGTGTACACCTTGCAGAGTTGGAACTAAACGTATGTTGGAGATCTTAAATAAAATAACTGAAGGAAAGGCTAATATAATGGATTTAAAGAAACTGGAATCTCTAGCTGAAACCATTAGAGATACAGCCTTATGTGGTTTAGGTCAGACTGCTGCAAACCCAGTGCTAAGCACTATGAAGTATTTTATGGAAGAATATGAAGAACACATTAAAGAAAAGAAATGTTCCTCAGGTCAATGTAAGGGACTACTAAGTTATGAAATAACCGATAAATGCGTTGGCTGTACAAAATGTTCCAGAATGTGTCCTGTAGACGCTATAAAGGGTAAGTTAAAAGAAAAACACGTTATTGACAAAGATAAATGCATTAAATGTGGTGCCTGTTTTAATTCTTGCCCTGTAAAGGCAATTGTTAAGGCCTAGGAGGTGGTTTTATGGTAAAGATAACAATTAATAATAGAGAAGTTGCAATTAAAGAAGGGGAGACTATATTAGAAGCTGCTAAAAAATTGAATATAGAAATACCTACCCTTTGC
Source organism: Clostridia bacterium (assembly GCA_012523855.1). Taxonomy (GTDB): domain Bacteria; phylum Bacillota; class Clostridia; order Clostridiales; family Clostridiaceae; genus Clostridium_AU. The sequence continues at coordinate 13,512 of JAAYTB010000050.1, read as the reverse complement.
CATATGGATATGCAGGATGGTAAGACTGAGAATTGTAAAGGTACTTGTAGAGTTTGTGTAGTTGAAGTGGAAGGAAGGAGAAATCTAGCACCAGCTTGTTCAACTCCGGTGACAGAAGGTATGATTGTAAAAACAAATACTCCTAGAGCAATCAATGCTAGAAGAAATATAGTAGGGCTACTACTTTCTGATCATCCACAAGACTGCTTAAAATGCGAAAAGAATTTAAAGTGTGAGCTTCAAAAGTTAGCTGCAGATTTAGGAGTAAAAGAAATTAAATATGAGGGGGAAGTATCTACTTATCCTATGGATATATCTTCACCTTCTGTAATAAGAGATATGGATAAATGTATTCTCTGTAGAAGATGTGCTACCGTATGTAACGACATTCAAAAAACTCATGTTTTGACTCCTGTTAACAGAGGCTTTGAAACTGTAATTTCATCCTTTATGAGCAAGCCTTTTGTAGATACTAACTGTACTTATTGCGGCCAATGCCTGGCGGTATGTCCTACTGGCGCCTTAAGAGAAGTTTATAATTATGATGAGGTTTGGGAGGTATTAAGCGAAAAAGATAAATATGTAATAGTACAGACAGCACCTGCAGTTAGAGCGGCCTTAGGAGAAGAATTTGGATTGCCTGCAGGCGCCGATGTAACTAAAAAGATGGTAGGGGCATTAAAGGCTTTAGGCTTTAAAAAGGTATACGATACGGATTTTGCTGCAGATTTAACCATCATGGAAGAAGCTAATGAACTTATAGGCAGGTTAAAAAATGGTGGCAGGCTACCTATGATTACAAGTTGTTGTCCTGGCTGGATTAATTATCTGGAAACAAATTATGGCGATATGTTAGATTATCCTTCTACTTGCAAATCTCCTCAACAAATGTTTGGAGCAATTGCAAAGACATATTTAGCAGATAAGTTAGGAATTGAAGCAGAGAACTTGGTATTAGTTTCTGTTATGCCTTGCGTAGCTAAAAAATATGAAGCTAATCGTGAGGAATTTAAGAACAATGGCATTAAAGATGTGGATATAGTTATTACTACAAGAGAGTTAGCTAAAATGATTAAGGAAGCTGGTATGGATCTTACAAATATGCATGAAGAAGAATTTGATAATCCTTTAGGAGAATCTACAGGAGCTGGAGTAATTTTCGGTAACAGCGGAGGTGTTATGGAAGCTGCGCTAAGAACTGCTTATGAGACAATAACTGGTAAAGAACTAGGCAAATTAGAGTTTAACGACATAAGAGGTTTAGAAGGAATCAAGGAAACTAGCGTTAAGTTAAATGATATTGATTTGAATTTGGCGGTAGTATCTTCCTTAGGTAACGCTAAAAAGGTTATGGATGACATTAAAGCTGGCAAGTGTAAGTATGATTTTATTGAAGTAATGGCTTGCCCTGGTGGTTGTATAGATGGTGGAGGTCAACCATTTATAAGAGCAAATAGAGAAATACTAGAAAAGAGAATGGAAGTTTTATATAAGGCCGATGAAAATATGCCTATTAGAAAGTCTCATGAAAATCCTATGGTTAAAAAGTTATACCATGAGTTTTTGGAAGAGCCTAATAGCGATTTAGCTCATGCTCTCTTGCATACAGAATATAAAAATAGGGAACAATAATAAAAAGGGGAGTGTTAAAACACTCCCCTTTTTGACCATGTAATTTATGGAAGAAAGTAAGGTAATAGCAAAAATCTAGATGCCATCGTCTTCAACTATAACTTTAGGTGGTTCCAATAATCTCTCAGGATGTTTTAGTAAGGACTTAAAATACCTAAGGGCCTTAACTAAGTATATACCGTCAGCAATACGCTCATCCAAGGTTACCACAATATCTAATGAGGTTTTCGTATCAACTTGGCCATATTTATTTATTTCATTAGTTCTTTTTAGTTTCCCCATAGTTAAGAAAAGAGAAGTGGTACCCCACTCATATAAATGATGGTTTAAAGCACTATGGCCGATACTACCTAAGTTTGAAACATATGCTGTGGAATAAAGAGGCACAGCCTTTATAAAACTTAGGGGTAGTAAGCCCCAATCACTAAACTTTTTAACCAATATTACAGCGAAATTGATAATAGGAGAAGGCAATTTGGTTACTATATTCATAAGAGTATCATCAGTTTTGTCTGAGCTAGATTGACATAGTTTTATGTTTTCATTAACCTTCTTAGCAACATCAAATAAAGTATCTTCCTTATTAAAATAGACTTTCGCATTGGTTTCTTTATATTCTCCATTTTCTAATTTCAACACTATAAAGGAGACAGAAACATCATTTCTAGCAAAAAGCTTTTTCCCAGCTACAAAGCGATTTAAGTAGGGATATTGTGATAAGGTCCTCACTAAAGCAGCTATTATTATCTCAAAAGTTCCTATACTTAGAGATGGATTTTCTCGAGCTATTTTTCTTATAAATTCTCTTGCACTATCAAATTCAACAGTTTCTGGAGCGTGTACAATACTTCCGTTTCGAGTTGTGAAAAGATAAGGTAGAAGTTTTCTCATTGGATCTATATTTCTAAGTAATTTACCATCTTTTCTTAGGCTATAACCTCTAGTAAGTTTTTTTAGAAAGGTCTTTTTTGGTGTAGGTAGTCCAGTGTTCATAATAAAATCCCCTCAAATTGCAATATTAATAAAGTGTTTAAATAATTCCTATAAAAACCTATACAATTAAATTATAAAACAATTTCCTTGAAAAGTATAGAAAAAGTTAAATAGCCAAAGATGAAATGGGCTTTATAGCCACATCTTTGGCATTAAATGGTAAATTATTTTATTTTATATATCCAACCTTCAGGGCCTTCAACAGTTCCAAATTGAATGCCTGTTAAAGTATTATATAACTCTGTAGTAATTGGGCCAACTTCTGTTTCGCTATAAAATACGTGTAACTTATCTTTATATTGTATTCCTCCGATAGGTGTTATAACAGCAGCGGTACCACAAGCACCAGCTTCACAAAATTCATCAAGCTTATCTATATAAACATCTCTTTCTAAAACTTCAAGATTCATATATTCCTTAGCGATATGCATCAATGAATACTTTGTGATGCTTGGTAAAATTGATTCAGAATAAGGAGTTATAAATTTATTATCCTTTGTTATTCCAAAGAAATTTGCAGCTCCAACTTCTTCGATTTTGGTGTGAGTTGCAGGATCTAAATATATACAATCAGCAAAACCTTTTTTTGCTGCTTCTTCATGAGGAAGTAAGCTTGTCGCATAGTTTCCCCCAACTTTTACTCCACCTGTACCTTTAGGAGCGGCTCTATCATAATCTGTTACTAGAAAGTTTACAGGTGTTAGGCCTCCTTTGAAATATGGTCCTACAGGAACGCAAAATACTCCAAAAATATACTCTGAGGCCGGTTTAACGCCAATATTGTCACCTACACCGATTACATAAGGTCTTATATAAAGGGTAGCACCTGTACCATAAGGAGGTACATATCCCTCGTTAGCTTTAACCACTTGGCTTACTGCATCTACAAATTTTTCAATAGGCAATTCAGGCATTAAAAGTCTTCTACAGGTATTGTTCATTCTTTTTGCATTCTCATCTGGTCTAAAAAGTTGAATGGAACCATCCTCAGTCCTGTAAGCCTTCAAGCCTTCGAAACATTGCTGGCCATAATGGAGAGCTGTTGATCCTTCGCTTATAGTTAACATATTATCTTCTACTAATCTTCCTTGATCCCATTGACCATCTTTCCAAACTGAAATATATCGCAAGTCAGTTTTTATGTAACTAAAACCTAGGTTACTCCAATCAAGGTTTTTTAAAGTACTCATAATATCACCACTTTCATAAAATTCTATATAATATTATAGCATAAATATACAAATAGTTTGCTCCATTATATATTTTTTTGTTGTCGAGAAAATTACTATTCACAATCTTTTAAAGCATATTATGTTGATTGTATTAATAAATATAATAGAGTATTGATTTATATATTTATTGGGGTTGATTATATGAGTAGTAAAAAAAACTTGGAAAAGCACGATTGGGGGACATTAGTAATAATTATTTTAACTATTGAAGGGTTAGTTTTCATAGCTAGTCTTTTTAATAAGGGGGCTGGGAGATATTATGAGCTCTTAAGAAAGCCAATTTTTGCTCTTCCTCCAGCAATATTATCTATCATCTGGCCTCTTGTATTCCTAGTAATATCTATAGCTCTCTATCTGTTTTTGCTAAATGGTAAGGTAAAAGAAAACATTAAAAAACCACTGTTTTCTTTTATAGTTCAAGTTTTCTTAAATCTTATGTGGCCTTTTATATTTTTTAGATTGAATCTTTATGGGATATCCTTTATTTTTTCTTTACTAGTAATACTTACGGCAATTTTAACTACTATAGGATTTTTTAAAAAACACAAGGTATCAGCTATACTTATGTTACCTTACATAACTATTTTGCTTTACTCAAGTATACTAAATTACTACATATGGCTTTTAAATGAAGCATAAAGGGAAGGTGGCCTTAGCCACTTTCCCATTAAAAACACTGAAAACTGTCAATTCTTCGAAGATCTATTCCAAAATATCTCCATTGCCCTCGTGTCCATCTAAAACCTGATGCTGATCTATTTCCTACGAAGGTTAGATATGCCCAAAAACCTTGCCCTCTCTTAGGCCAGATATATACAAACCTAAAGGTACATGGCCTTATAGCTCCGGGATCCACAGCCTTTAATGATGGTCCTCCAAAAGCTTGAGGGCCTGTTTTACTTGGAGTAAAGGAAGGTGGAGCTGAAGTAGGAGTACCGCCTTGATTAGGTCCATAGCCAGTAAAGGGGAAAAATGGTGGCATAACTTGTCTGTAGGGACATTGAGCCGGCAGTCCTTCCCTTTCAAGTTCATAAAGTTCTTTTATATCCTTTACCCCATCTATGTCTTCTGAATCATCAAATCTAAAATTATTAAAAGGATAGCTATTGTACAAAACTTAACACTCCTAAATAAGTATTACAATATAAAATATGAAAAATCCTATATAATGTGATAAAATTTATATTAGCTTTGTTTACAATCACGATAATAATTATTAGAATGAATAATTATATATAGCGAGGTATAAAATATGCTAAAAGTATGGGTAAAAGTTGTAAAGAACAACAAAATAATAAAAGATAAGGTGGTAAGTTCAAATATAGAAGGTGGTTATCAAGCCAACTTAAAAGCTTGCATAACAACCTTCTGTGAAGAATTTGATATAGAAAAACCTTACTGGCTACCGTATAATGTTGATGAGTTTAATAAACGGAGTAAAGTCACATTTGATTGCAATAATTTTATTGAATCAATTGACTTTGATAAACTTGTAATAGAAGAACTAGAGTACACAGAATTATAAGATTCTCACAGTGGTGCCTATAGGTACAGTGTTATATAATTCTATTATGTTGTCATTATAAGTTCGAATACAACCATTAGATACCGCTTTGTCAATAGATGATGGGTCGTTTGTACCGTGTATCCCATAACCTTTAATACTTAAACCAAGCCATCTGGCTCCGAAAGGTCCACCTGGATTATGAGCTTTATTTACTATTGTAAATGTGCCTTTGGGAGTAGGAGTAGAAGGTTTGCCTATAGCTATTGGATAGTTTTTAAACAACTTACCATCTTTAAATAATGATAGTAGAAATTTATTAGTGTTTACTACTATTTCATAAGATGACTGAACTCTAAATGAATGATTTCTGTAGATATTCATATAAACCTCCAAATTTCATATTTGTTATACAGTATACAGTTTATATAAACTTATTGTTAATGTTTATTAAGAAGATTTTTAGAAGGGCAGTGTATAAAGTGAATAATCATAATAAGAGAATTATTGTTGGTATGTCTGGTGGAGTTGATTCATCAGTAGCGGCTCTACTGTTAAAGGAGCAAGGTTACGAAGTAATCGGTGTATTTATGAAAAATTGGGATGAAAAAGATGATGAAGGACTTTGTACCGTAGTAGAGGACTATGAGGACATGAGAAGGGTTTGCGACGAAATCGGTATTAGGTATTATTCTGTAAACTTTGTTAAAGAGTACTGGGATAGGGTCTTTTCATATTTTCTTGATGAATACAAGAAGGGGAGGACACCGAATCCAGATGTAATGTGTAATAAGGAAATTAAGTTTAAAGCTTTTCTGGATTATGCACTGAAAGTAGGAGCTTCTTTTATGGCTACAGGTCATTATGCAAGACTAGATTACCACGATGGGGAGTATCGCTTACTAAGAGGAGTGGATAACAATAAAGATCAAACATATTTCCTTTGCATGTTAAATCAAGAGGCTTTGTCAAAAACACTTTTCCCAATTGGCCATTTGACCAAAAGAGAAGTAAGGGAAGTGGCTGAGAAATACAATTTAACTACAGCTAAGAAGAAGGATAGTACAGGGGTATGCTTCATTGGAGAGAGGAACTTTAGAAAATTCTTAAATAATTATCTGCCAGCAAAAGAAGGTTATATGAAAACTGTTGATGGTGAGATAATTGGTAAGCATATAGGTTTAATGCACTATACCATAGGTCAAAGAAAAGGACTAGGTATCGGAGGCAGAGGCACTGGGGAACCTTGGTTTGTAATAGATAAAGATGTAAAAAACAACATCTTATATGTAGCACAAGGGGAAAATAATCCTATAGCCTTTACCCTTGGTTTAGAAGCTTCTAATTTGAATTGGATAAGCAAAAAAGAAAAGCCTGAAACTTTTACTTGCACCGCTAAATTTAGATATAGACAACCGGATCAGGGGGTTAAGGTGGTTTTAGGAAAGAATAATACTTGTACAGTAATTTTTGATAAACCACAAAGAGGTATAGCACCGGGGCAGGCAGTAGTTTTTTATGATGGGGAAGTTTGCTTAGGTGGGGGAATTATAGAAAAAGGTTTAAAGGAAATCTAAGTATTATTATAATAGTTATTCCAATATGAATGGAGTAAGAGAGAATTTTATTTCCCTCTTACTCCATTTTATTCAGTCAACCTTAATTTCTTAGTTCTATAAAAGCCATTTCTATAAATAACTACTTCTATAGAATCGCCGACTTTATGTTTTTCTTTAATAGCATTAATTTCATCGATAGACTTAACCTCTTCACCGTCAAACTTTACAATAATGTCACCGCATTTTAAGCCAGCTGTACAGCAACAACCATTTTTATTAACCTTATTAACAAAGACTCCTGTTGGAACATTTTCATACTTAGTCATTTCTGGAGTGACTTTCATAGCAATCATACCTAGTTTAGGTATAGGAGTAGCCATAGCACTTAGTCTACCTTTTACAATATTGATTGGAATAGAAAAGCCTATGCCTTCAATGCCTGTGGCACCAATTTTGGCAGTATTTATACCTATAACTTTTCCTGAGGTGTCTAATAAGGGACCTCCACTATTACCAGGATTTATTGCTGCATCCGTTTGAATAAAAGATAGGATCCTATTATTAATTACTATATCTCTGTTAACAGCACTTACTATGCCAGAAGTAACTGTGCCGATAAACTCTTTTCCTAGAGGATTACCGATGGCTATAACTGTTTCACCAACTTTAAGTCCATCTGAATCTCCTAGTTCCACTACGCCAGGTATGCTAGAACCATCAATTATTTTAAGTACTGCCAAATCCTGATTCTCGTCAAAATTTACTACTTGTGCTTCAGCCTCAGTATTATTACTAAATATAACTTTTACGCTACTAGCATCGGCAATTACATGATGATTAGTTAATACATATCCTTGTTCATTAATTATAAATCCTGAACCGATACCTTCTTCTACCTGAGCTCCATTACGAATGCCGTCATTTATAATACTTCTAGTTGCTACACCTACTACAGCATTATTTACTTTCTCTACTACCTCAGGTATTAATGTAGAATTAGCTCGAGGGATACTAGAAAATTCACTGTAGCTAATAGGATTAAGTTTATTATTAGCTATGTTGTTATTCCTACTTACAGCACAACCAACTATAGAAGGTATAAGGGCAATTATAATTATAGACAGGAGAAGGGTTCTTTTTCCTATTGATTTCACCATATCACCTCCAAATGAGTCAATGCATTAATTTTATTGTTTTCAAATCATTAATTAATTATAATGGAATATGGTGGATAGAAAAAAGGCTAGTTATAAAAACTAGCCTTTAAGTTTAAATATTATTTTTCTTTTGAAGCTATTTCCTTTAAAATTCTTTCTGTGAAAGCATTTAAGTCTACAGCACCTTCATCTCCGTTCTTTCTGCTTCTAACAGCAACTTCATTGTTTAAAGCTTCTTTTTCTCCAACTATAAGAAGATAAGGAACTCTTTCCATTCTGCCTTCTCTGATCTTATATCCAATCTTTTCAGCCCTGTAATCACCTTCCACTCTAACACCCTTACTGTTTAATGTTTTTACAACATTTTCAGTGTAGTCATGATACTTTTCAGAAATAGGAAGTACCTTAACTTGAACTGGCGCTAGCCAAGTAGGGAAGGCTCCAGCATATTTTTCAATAAGCATTGCAAGTGTTCTTTCATAGCATCCGATAGAAGTTCTATGAATAATTATAGGTCGCTTCTTTTCTCCATTTTTATCAATATAAGTCATATTAAAACGTTCTGCTAAGGAGAAATCAATTTGTACAGTTATGATAGTATCTTCTTTTCCGTGGACATTTTTAAATTGAATATCCAACTTTGGACCATAGAAGGCCGCTTCGCCAATAGCTTCTTTATAGTCAATTTCTAAGCTGTCCAATATTCTCTTCATCTTTGCCTGAGCAGCTTCCCAGGCATCAGGATCGTCGATATATTTATCTTTATTATCAGGATCCCACTTTGAGAATCTATAGCTAATATCATTTTCGATGCCAAGAGTTGTCATCATATAATTTATAAGGTCTACCACACCTTTAAATTCTTCCTCTAATTGTTCAGGAGTAACAACTAAATGACCTTCTGATATTGTGAATTGTCTAACCCTAATTAATCCATGCATTTCTCCAGAGGATTCATTTCTAAAGAGGGTAGAAGTTTCTGCATATCTTAATGGTAGATCTCTATAACTCTTTTGACTGGCATTGTATATCATAAACTGGAAGGGGCAAGTCATTGGTCTTAAGGCCATTGCATCATTATCATTAGATTCATCGCCTAATATAAACATACCATCCTTGTAGTGATCCCAATGGCCAGAAATCTTATATAAATCACTTTTAGCCATAAGAGGAGTCTTAGTAAGAAGATAACCTCTTTTTTCTTCTTCGTCTTCTACAAAACGCTGAAGAAGCTGTACAACTTTGGCTCCCTTAGGCATTAGTAGGGGAAGACCTTGACCAATTACATCTACAGTTGTAAATAGTTCCAATTCTCTACCTAGCTTATTGTGATCTCGTTTTTTTGCTTCTTCTAATTGGACCAAATGAGCTTCCAAGTCAGACTTTTTTGTAAAAGCAGTTCCGTATATTCTTGTGAGCATTTTATTGTTTTCATTTCCCTTCCAATAGGCACCAGCAACAAGAGTTAATTTGAAGGCTTTTACAAGCTTAGTGCTCATCAGATGAGGGCCTGCACAAAGATCTACAAATTCACCTTGCTTGTAGAAGGAGATTACTGCATCTTCTGGTAGGTCTTCAATTAGTTCAATCTTATAATCTTCATTAGCTTCTTTCATCTTGGCAATAGCTTCTTCTCTAGAAAGTTCAAATCTTTCTATAGCTAGATTTTCTTTTACAATTTTCTTCATTTCTTCTTCTATTTTTGTTAGTTCTTCGGCGGAAAAAGAACCTTCTTTATCAAAATCATAATAAAAGCCATTTTCTATAGCTGGTCCAATAGCTAATTTAGTATCTGGGAAAAGTCTTTTAACTGCCTGAGCCAAGATATGTGCAGCAGTATGCCTGAAAGCTTGTTTTCCTTCTTCATCATCGAATGTTAATATACTTAATGTACAATCTTTATCTACTATATGCCTTAGGTCTACGACCTCTCCATCTACTAGACCTGCACAAGCAACTCTAGCCAATCCTTCACTGATTTCTCTAGCGATTTCATATACGGATTTTGCTTCATTTAATTCTTTTACGCTTCCATCTTTTAATGTTACTTTCATGGTATATCAATCCTTTCTTTCAATATATACAAAATAAAAAAACTCGTCCCTTTTCATAAGAAAAGGGACGAGAGTATCTTCCCGCGGTTCCACCCAATTTGTTAATAATAAACCACTTAATTATGTTAACGGTATTACCGGACTTTATTAAAGTCACTCAGAGGTGGTCTTCAGCTAGATTTCATTAAAGAATGCTTTCAGCTAATGCATCCTATCTCTGTTAATGTCCTAAAGCTTACTCTTCTCTTCATAGTATTCTTTCTATTTAATTTAAATATATTATAGCATAATATTACAAGCTGTAAAGATAAAGTTTAAAGAAAGCTTATTTTTTCATAAAAGCGTTATAAATAGCACTCACTGACCTATCAAAGTCTTCAACTTCTACGCCTACTATGATATTTATTTCTGAGGAACCTTGATTAATCATACGGATATTAACCTGCTCTGCAGCAAGAGCAGAAAAAATAGTTGAAGCTATTCCTTTAGTTCTTGACATACCTTTTCCTACAGTGGCAATTAGGGCCATATTAGGATGTACTACAATTGAATCAGGTTTGCATTGTTTTTTTATTTCTTCAAGAACAGAATCTAATTTGTTTCCAAAACACTTATCTTCCACAACTAAAGATACGCTATCTATACCGGAAGGCATACATTCAAAGTTAATACCATTATGTTCGAAAATTGATAAGATTCTTCGACAGAAACCTAATTCATTATTCATTAAATGCTTTTCTATGGCTATTACTGTGAAATTTTTCTTACCTGCTATACCTGTTATTGTTGAACTTTTTGTGTTATTTGTCTTATCATCTACAATAAGGGTACCCTTATCTTCTGGTTTATTAGTGTTCTTGATATTTATAGGTATACCTGCTTCTCTAACAGGAAAAACAGCTTCCTCATGTAGCACACTAGCACCCATATAAGAAAGTTCCCTTAGTTCACGGTAGGTGATTATATCAATAGGTTTTGCATCGGGAACTATTCTAGGATCTGCCATCATAAAGCCTGAAACATCAGTCCAGTTTTCATATATATTGGATTGTGTACCACGAGCAATTATGGCGCCTGTAACATCAGATCCTCCTCTAGAAAATGCTTTTATGGTACCATCAGGCATGGATCCGTAAAAACCTGGTATTACTGCTCTTTCAATAGAGCCTAGCTTGTTTTTAATGGCTGAATTGGTTTTTTCATCATCAAAAACTCCAGACTCATCAAAAATAATTAATTCAGCAGGGTCTACAAACTCATAACCTAGCAGTTTGGCTAATATTATACCATTAATATACTCACCTCTGCTTGCAGTAAAATCAGCAGAGGCACCATTAGCAATTTCCTTTTTAACATTTTCCAATATGGAATCTATATCTAATTCTTTTAAGTGGCTATACTTTAATATTAAACAAGCTACAATTTCTTTAAAACGAGCTGCAATAATATCAAAAACATCACTGAAGGCCATTCCATCTTGAACCTGTGAATGGCATAAATACAATAAATCCGTTATTTTATAATCTGATGAGAATCTTTTACCTGGAGCTGAAGGAATTATGTATCTTCTTGATGAATCCGATTCTACAATATGCTTTACTTTTTCAAATTGGCCTGCTTCTGAAAGAGAACTACCCCCAAATTTAGCTGTAACTATAGTTTCTATGATAATTACCCCCTAGTTATATTAAATGTTTAATTTTATATTTATATAATAACAATTAATGATTATTTCTGCAATGTTATGTAAATCTTTACACAACTAAATACTAGATAAGTTTTCAATATTTTTTAAAAAACCAGCTCAATTACCACTATTAATGATTAATGCTTTTCTTATCCGTAAAGATGTAATATATTATCTGTAATTAAATAGATTCTTATACATTGAATTGATTATTTAAAGATACTTATAAAAATGATTATTAATAAGTTCAAATCCGTTTTTATAATAGAACTTTGCTCTGTCTAAACGTGTAGTATCATCTGACAAGTCTGCGCTTATACCATATATACAATTGATTTTATAGCCATTTGTTACAGATTTCAGTTTATTGTTTAGATAGGGTATAATGGAATCTTCTAAAAACTCTAAGGCTAAAGATCCTCTTCCCTGTCTTTTTTTAGCACCTGAATGTATTTTAATCACTTCTAAACTTGTATTATTTTCATTTAACCTTAAACATAATTCCATTTGTAAAAAATCGTTGTGCGAAAAGTACTTGCCATAAAAACCGTAGATATGAATATGTTTCAACATAAATATATCTTGATCCTTAAGATTGCATAAAAAAATATTGGTTTGGCATACTTATCGTATAAGGTGTCATAAAACAAAAAGTGGTTTTCTAGAAAGTTGTTCTTTAAAATATAATAATTCAAATCTATCTTTATATCATTTGAAAGAGAATTTATTACTGTAATAAATTCATTAAAGCTACAATACATAAGAGGACCTCCATTGCTCATGGTATATTTAAACATAATATACCATAAAAAGGTTAGGTTGTGTATTGTTTAATTTAAAAATTAATTGAAGTTGAACAATCTTCAAGGAGGGTTTATTGTGAATTTGGCTTTTACTAAAATACTATTAATAAGTTTTTTAAGCAGTTCTATGAACTTAATAAATGTGAAAAGTAGCATATTTAATAATCCTATAGAAGAATATATAAATAAGCATTTACCATCTAAGGCCGAAAAAATTCTTTTTAATAGGAAAAACTATTTTACTGAAGACCTAGATGGGAAAGGCAATAAGGAAATTATAGTACCATTTAAAGAAAAGAATATAGATAAGGCAATTTTTTTATTATTAATTAACTATGATGATAAAGCTAGTACTGCCTATAGAGTAAAAGGGGAGGGGCATAGCATTGAAAGGTTAGAATTTCATGATATAAATGGAGATAGAAAGAAGGATATAGTCTTAGGTACGAAAACAGGCACAGATCTAAATGAATTAACGGTATATTCTTATGGTAAAAATAAAATACATAAAGAATTTTCTTACTCATATAATAAGCTAGATATTTTACAGGATACTAAAGATGGTTCCGTTACCATGGCAATTTGGAATAGGCTAGAACAAAACTGTTTTAAGATAGAGTTGGTTCGCTGGAATGGAAAGGAGTTAGTGGAAGCAAAGGACCAAACTAAAAAGTATTTCACTAAAGTTGTAGAATACTACAAGAACCTTTGCTCACTTCAAAATGATAATGCTTGGGCTTGGTACTATTTGGCTGAGGCTCAAATTAAAGCTGGTAATAAAAAAGATGCTGCAATCTCCATTGCTAATGGTGTAGCTTTAAACAAGGAATTTCCAACAAAACAGCAATTTGAAGAGTTGAAAAGGAGTATAAAATAAAGACAGCCCAATTT
>JAAYTB010000049.1 GCA_012523855.1 Clostridia bacterium | reverse complement strand
TCCTTCCATATTGTTACATTGTATGCAACATATTCATTATGCTCATCTCCCTTGTATTTACTTAAAAAATAAGCATTCCCCAGGATAAAAATATGCTTTTTTCTGCTAGATCTTAAACAAGATCCACTTACAGGTTAGTAACTCATACTTTAACTCATAAACCTTCTCCACTCCATTTATTGCTCCTTGGCACCTATATACCAGCATGTGATTACCTGCAAGTTTTTCTCTGTCTACATGAAGTATTTTATCAACCTTTATTACAGTTTCACTTTCTTCTTCATTGGTCACTCTAAACCTAACAGGTCTCGGTGTTCCTTCTTTAGTAAACCAGGCTACAACATCTATAGGTTTTGCCAGTACCTTCAAAGCCAATCCCTCCTATACAAATTTAAAAGCTGGGAACCTTACTTATAATTACAGAAAACCATCTAGCTCCCAGAACATCCGTTCGGTATCATTATATAATATTTTCCTTCCATTTTTCAAGGGGGCTGGTACATTTTTCTTAAATATCCTTAGACATTCTTCAATAAAAAACTCAGCTACAAAACTTTCCCTCTCATTTTGTAGCTGCACTGTCTCTTAACTCAAATCAATTTCTTTATTTTTAATTCTTTTAGCTAAATCCTTAACTTTTTCCTCAATACACCTTGCAGTTTTGATAAATTCTTCATCACTTTTGCCCGATGGATCCTCTAATCCCCAGTCCTCCTCATGCTTGCAAGGTAAAAAGGGGCATACCACATTACAGCCCACTTTTACTACAATATCTACCTGTGGAATGTCATCTAGTAGTTTGGACTTCTGTCTTTCATTCATATCCACATTGTATAAGTCTTTTATTATTCTTACTGCATCCTGATTAATTTCCGGTCTTAACTCTGTTCCTGCTGAATAGGATTCAAAAACATCAAAGGCAAATAACTTTCCTAAGGCCTCTGCCATTTGAGATCTGCAAGAATTGTGTACACATATAAAGGCTACTTTTACTTTCATAGTTTTCTCTCCAAAAAATTTATTGTTTAAATCTAAGTTTACCACATTTAAAGTCTTTCTGTATCCATATTAAAAGCATCAGACTTTATTCATAGCTAAATAAAATTAAAAACTGCGGCAATGCCAAAAGGGCATGACCGCAGTGTATTTCTTTTTGTATTTAAGTAAAAATGTGGCAAGTTTTTTGCACCTGCTGTTATAAATTTATCAACTTTAATCAAGTTAGTTTTTATTAGATATCTATTCCACCATCTACTCTGATAATTTGTCCATTTATAAATGATGACTCATCTGAAGCTAAGAATAATGCTACTGAAGCTATATCTTCAGGTTTTCCCGCTCTCTTTAGAGGAGAACCTTCGATTAAATGACCTCCTACTTCATCAAGAGTTCCAATGCTTGCAACCATAGCAGTATCAATTAGTCCTGGTGCTATTGCATTTACACGTATTTCTGGACCAAGTTCCCATGCCATTGATTTTGTTAAACCATTCATTGAATGCTTTGAGGATATGTAAGCAGCCATTCCGTGATGTGCATGGAAACCTGCAACTGAAGAAGTATTAATGATTACACCTTTTCCCTTTTCCTTCATTATTGGTGCAACAAGCTGAGTTAAATATAAGGCTGAAGTAACATTAACATTAAATACTCTATTCCACTCATCCAAACTTACATCCTGTAATGGTGTAACACTAAGTGCACCTGCATTATTAAATAAAATATCTACAGTTCCATAAGCTTCTAAAGTCTTATCAACTAAATCTTGTACACTTTCAACATTTGAAGTATCTACTATTACATACATAGCTTCAAATCCTTCGTCTTTGATTTGCTTTACTACTTCCTTTGCTCTTTCTTCATTTCTTCCAGTTACAACTACCTTTGCCCCTTCACGAGCGTATGCTATAGCTGTAGCTCTTCCCATTCCTGATGTAGAACCTGTTACAATTGCCACTTTTCCTTCTAATCTCTTCATATTTTTACCTCCTACATTCAATCATATAATGATATTTTTATCAACTATATTATAATTTTAACATAATATCTTAACGTTTACAATTTAAAAACATGTTAAATTTCGATAAATTTTTTCAATTTTCTATACTTTTCATTTACAACTTCTAGATATAGTTAAAACCACTATAAACTTCAATCCTGCAATTAACAGAAAAAGCTTCTTCCCAGTGAGGCTGGAAAGAAGCTTTATTTTTACTACTTAACTCGTCTTCCAGTAATAAAATCACTTCGGGTCATAGCAGATACTTTTACCACATCTCCAGTACGGGGAGAATGTATATAGGTATTGTTTCCTGCATAGATCCCCACATGAGTAGGATCTCCATTTTTTCCGAAGAGAACTAAATCCCCTACTTGTAATTGTGATCTTGAAACCCCTACTCCACTTTTTATCTGGTCTCTGGTTGTTCTCCCTATTCGAATGCCAAAATGAGCATATACATATTGGGTAAATCCAGAACAATCAAAACCTGTTTCTGGACTTGTTCCCCCCCATTTATAGGGGGTACCTAGAAACCTGGAAGCATAAGCAATAACTTCATTGTTTGAAACTGTAGCACCACCTCTAGAAACAGAACTTCCTCCTGTAGGTCTAGAACTAGAACTTGAACCATTCATTTGCTGCATACGAGCAAGAGTAGCATCTACAAGCTTCTGAGATTCTGTAATCTTGTTGACATAGACTTGTTGCCTTGCTTCTAACTGTGCTATTAGTTTCTTCTGTTCCTTTATAGAATTATTAATTACCGATAGTCTGTCTTCATCGGACTTCTTTAACCCTGATAATTGTTTTTTTGTTTCATTTAATTCCGCAGAGACCTTATCCAACTTATCTACTTTTTGCTGGAAACTATCTATAAGCTCCTTATCATAGTCTGAGATTCTTTTCATTGAATAAATTCTTGTAATAAGGTCCCCAAAACCTTCAGCACTTAGGATAACTGATAAGTATTGATTTTGTCCACTCTTATATAGGCCTGATAGCCTTCTATCCATTAGGGCTTTTTCCTCTTCAATCTTTTGCTCCAATTCACTGATTTCTTCTTCTATAACGGCAATTTGCCCTTCAGTGCTATCAATCTTTTTCTTATTCTCCTGAATTTTAATCATTAAGTCCTCAATTCGTGCATCGTAATTTTGTATTTCTATTTCTATAGCCTCTTTTTCTGCTTCTATACTATTATAAATTTTTTGGTTCTCTTGTAGCTGCTTTTGTTGCTTTTGAAGCTGTTGTGATAGTGGCTCTGCGTAAACAGTAGTTCCTTTCATCAAGACCACAGTCATAATTAGAGCTAGCAGCTTCTTTTTTATACTCATCTTAAATCTCTCCTTTATCATATAGCTAAGAGTTCATATGCTTTAAGGCTTATGCTCAAGCTTTTATGAGTTTGCCAGCATATGTTGTTCGCTTCACAAAAACTTATCCTAAAGTTACAAAATTATTTCGAAGCTACCTTTTAGGTATATGTTATAGTCTGTTAAATTATTACAAATCATATAAATTCTTTCCTTTAAACTCCACAAGCCCAATTTAGATTATTGCCAAAAACTTCAATTTTATAACCCCTGTAAAAATATACCTTATAAGTAGCAGAAGTTCAAGCTTAAATCTCCCTTAATTTTGCATATTTACTATTAAAGCAAGAGATCTTTGTAATTAAACTCTCAGTTTTCAAGGATCTCTTCCTATTAAAAAGAAAGGAGGCTTTTCCATGGAGGAACTAATAAAGGCTGTGGCAAACGTCGGCTTTCCCATTGCCGTTGCTGCCTATTTACTCATTAGGATTGAAGACAAAATGGATAAGTTGACCTCTTCTATTAATCAACTTGCCACAATACTTTCAGTAAAACTAAATGTGAATGAGGATAATAAGCCTATCTAAGAGAAAATCAAAGCTTAGCTAAGGGGCAAGAATATTTTTTAAACTTTTTCAAAAAACCTTCTAAGAAATGCATATTTAATATCGTAAAGCAAAGTTAATAAAGGAGGTGACAGTATGGCAGTAGCAACTAAAAACTCAACTAAGTTAGCTTTAGTTTTAATTACTGGCTCTAAGGAAGGAAAAGACATCAAAAAAACTATGAACCTTTCTAAAGTTAAAACTTCAGCTAGCGACGACAATATCTTCGCAACAGCTAAGGCAATAGAACCATTACTTAAGTATCCAGTATCCAGCATTGAAAAGAACGACAACTACACATTGACAGATATGTAGCTCAAAGAAAGTATTCAATAGAGAAGGGAGGTAATTCCATGGAATATTCACTACAAATGACCTTTGTAAACATAAGCGGTGATAAAGTAAGCTTCACCATTTCAAATATTAAACCTGATGTGACAGAGGCTGAAGTTAACGCAGCTATGGATGCTATCATAGCTGAAAACATATTCTTCTCTGAAGGAGGAGATCTACAGGCTAAATATAGCGCCCAGTTGATCCAAAGACAGGTTACAAAGTGGGATTTAGCATAGTTCAAAGGCACCCTTTTGATGTGAACCCTTTAATCCGGACTTTCGGATAATATTAATTATGCGGCTTGTTGCCTATACTCAATAGGTGACAGGCCGTTCAATTTCTCTTTTATTCTTTTGTTATTATACCAGTAAATATATCCTGTAATCTTTTTCTCCAACTGCTTAATTGATG
>JAAYTB010000048.1 GCA_012523855.1 Clostridia bacterium | reverse complement strand
CCAGTTGCGGAAATTAATAATGCTCTTTTAGCTCCCTTAGCTCTAATACTGTCCAAAGCTTGAATTGCATATACTTGCATCTTATTTGGTTTTAAGGTGTATTGAGTAATTCTTGGTACAGTACTTTGTCTGGCAGCTTCTCTTTGCTTTTTATAAATCTTCTCATAAGTCTCAATCCATTCTAAAGTTAAATCCTCAGCATCACTCCACATTTCTTCAAAATCCTTTAGAACTTCCTCTGTTAAAGCTCCTTCTTCTAGGGAAGAGACTTTTATATTCCACTCTTTATTCTTTGTTAAAGCCGTTTGAGTTAAATTTGAACTGCCAACAATTAGTTTATAGTGGTCGCTATGTTTAAATATATATCCTTTTGTGTGAAAGTTTTCTTTAGAATATAGCTTAATTCTAATATTTGAAAAAGCTAATAGCTTCTTTAAGGCTTTTGGCTCACTGAAGTTTAAATAATCAGTTGTGAGAATTCTTCCGGTTATGCCTTTAGCTTCTATAAGTCTTAATGTTTCTAAGAGAGGGGTTATACCACTCATTGTTATAAAAGCTATAGAGAACATGAAGTGATTGCACTTTGTAAGCTCGGAAGTTATTTCGCTTAAAACTTTGCTGCCTTTACTGAAGTCGTTTATAAGAAGCTTAGGCCGTAATGCCAGATTAGAATTTACTAAATTATTTATGAAGCCAGTTTCGTTGGCTTTTAATATTTCCTTGGTGATTTGCATGTTGTCTGCACTATAAGCTTCTATCTGTTTGTGGTCAACTGCTGCTTATAACATGTCTATGTCATTAAGTGTTGATTGATCCCCCATATGAACACTCCTTAGATCTTTTGTTGTTTTGTAAGTTATATAGATATTATAACATAGTAAAAAGAAGAAATTTAGTAGACATTTTACTGTGCTATGTTGATTACATGGTGATTGGGTTTCTGATAAACAGATGATTTGGTAAATTCGAAAAATAAATACATATTAATATCAATAATGTAAGTAAATATTCAATATTTTTATAATAAGCAATTAAAAAGCTCTCTGTGTAAGTCAAAATTACTAACTCAAAATATGCCACAGATAGAAAAATAGAAATTCAAGACTTGGTTTATACCATTGATAATTATGATAATAAAATAAGGAGTATAACCAGTGAAAATATGGAGCAAAACAATATGGGATCAGAGGATGCAGCACAATCGTCGGCATATGTAATTTTTGATAGCAGAGGAATGAGTGAGTTAGATATTATAAATCAGTTCCAAAGCTCTGAGATTAATGATTCTTATAAAACAGTAGAAAACAATACATATGATAGTAAAAAATTTATAGGTGAAAATGTTAATGCTAACAGATAGATTAAAAAGTGTATAGATACCTCTACTTAAACATACGCTACCTGACCTCGGTTTAAATTCAACATTATTACTATTATTCATTAAGGCAATAATGTCTTTTATTTTTTGTCGGCTCATATATTTTTAGTGAATTGTATATTGGTGCATTTAAAGACATACACTGGAGAATTCGCTAATAGTATGCTATAATTACTCTTAAAAGAACATATTTAGTCAAATTTAGCAGTAAAATTATATTTTGTCTTATGAAAATTGATATTTATTAATGCTTTGACTAAAAATACGTGGATTTCGGAGGACAAGATGGGTATTTTTGATTCCATAAAGAAAACTGTTTTCGGTGTTAGCTATGCAAATAAGCTAATGAAATCTATAAATGCACCGGTTTTTGTTAAAGATTTTAATAGAGAAAATGAAGAAATAGCACAGCTATATTCTAGGTTAAACAATACAAAGGATGAAGCAGCTAAAAAGAAGATAGAAAATGAAATTTATCTTAAAAAGTTTGTACATGATGGGTTAAGCAAGGTTTACTTTGAACTAAAGAATTCTCCAGTACCTTACTATGGCTTGTATAATATAAGACTAGAGCAAGGGGGTACTGCTGCTAATATTGATTTTTTAATAGTTACAAATCAATTTTGCTGTATTGTAAAATCCAAAAGCCTTCAAGGAAATATTGAGATTGATAATCACGGCAATTTTAGCCGCTGGACTAAAAAGGGAGATAAATGGAGTAAGGAAGGTTTATACAGCCCTATAGAACAGAATAGAAGAGCTGCTATTATACTACAGAGTATCATTAATTCTAACCTTAATGCGGATTTACCGATACTATCTTTAGTAGTATTCACAAATCCCAAGGCTACATTAAATTTTAAGGAAACACCAAGGGAAATTGAGGATAAGGTCATAAAGGTTGATTTATTGAATACAAAACTTAGAGAACTTGTAGAGAATACTCAGCCGCCAGTTTTTGAAGAGGCTTTTGCTGGACATGTTGCTAATTTGGTGAAAAGTTTAGATACAAGCTCCAAGGCTCAGAAGCAGGAAGCTGATGAAGAAAACATAAGTATGGATACAAAAGAACCGGACCAGGATTCATCCTCTGCATCCGTATCCATGACTGCAAACTCAGCGATATCTGTATCATCAGCATTAATAAATGTTGATGATGAAAGCTTAAGGAAGGCATTAAAAACCTATAGAACTGCAACGGCAACTGCTAATAATATACCGGCATACTTTATTTATAATAATGAAGAGATGGAGCGAATTATAGAAGCTAAGCCTAGAAGTAAGGAACAGTTAACTTCTATTAAGGGGTTTGGTGATGTTAAGGTAAATAAGTATGGTGAAGATATTATTAAGATTATTAATAGTGTATTAGACTAGGGGGAGAAGTTATGCAGCTTAATGTTGAACAAAGGAAACTTGTACAAAATAAACCGGGTGGACATTCTTTAATAAAAGGGGTTGCCGGATCGGGAAAAACTACTGTGGCTGTTAATAGAATACCCTTTTTACTTGAAAATTATTGCCTTGATAAAGATGATAGAGTTCTAATGGTTACCTACAATAAGAGCTTATTAAATTATATAAAATATGTTTATGATAAGGTTCAAAAGGATAGGGAATATGAGACTATTTCTTTATTCGAAATAGATAATTCTAAACTTGATATTAAGAATATTGATGCCCTAATGTATGTCTATTTCAGAGAATACTGTAAGGAAAATAACCTTAAGCTGCAAATAGAAAACAAGAGGGCAGCACTTAATAACATTATGTTGAAAGCAATAGTAGAGGTTAAGAAATATTTTGATGATGTGAAAATTTTAGAACAAGGAAATTTGAACTTTATATTTGAAGAAATAGCTTGGATAAAAGCTTGCAAATATCTTTATGAGGAAGAGTATCAAAATGTAGATAGACTTGGTAGAATGGCAAATCAATTTGGTGATGGTCCGCAAAAATTGCAGAAGAATTCTAGAACTAGAAGTGCTATTTTTAAGGTTCTTCAGGTTTATAATCATTACATGAAAGAAGAAAACAAGGTGGATTTTTACGATATGTCCTTAATGGCACTTGAACAAGTAAAAAAGAGGCCTTTAAAAAAATACACTCATATAATTTCCGACGAAAGTCAAGATTTAACTAGAGTTCAATTAGAGTTTATCTATTCTCTTTGTAATAATAAAGATTATTCATCTGTTTTGTTTGTTGCCGATACTGCACAAAGCATTTATCCGCAATCATGGCTAGTGAAGGGTAGGAGCTTTACAAGTGTAGGCTTTGATATTAAAGGAAGAAGTACATCTTTGGCAAAAAACTATAGGACAACGACACAAATTGCTGAAGCGGCCTATAGCTTGCTTGAGAAGGATTCAAATATTACTGAAGATGAAAATTTTGTTAAGCCCTCATTATTAGATAAGCAAGGTCTATACCCTATTTTTAGAATGTTTGATAGTAAAAATAAAGAAGCTAATTATGTAACGGGGCTTATTTGCCAGCTTTCCAAAAACTATAATTATGGAGATATTGCAATTATAGCAAGGACCAATGAGCAAATTAGGGAGTTTAGTACCTATCTTGAGAGCTCCAAGTTACCATACAAGCTAATGACCACACAGGACGGCTATGAATTTGGTGATGATAAAGTAAAAATTCTAACAATGCATGCCATTAAGGGGCTAGAGTTTAAAGTGGTGATAATAATAGGACTTAACTCAAAGGCTATCCCTTTGAAAAATATGTCTGTTGAGGATGTAGATTTCTTTGAATCCAGAGAAAGAAAATTACTATATGTAGGGATGACTAGAGCTACTGAAAGATTATATATGACCTGCGATGGTAATCCGTCTAAGTTTATAGCTGACATTAATTCGAGATTCTTAAAGTATGACGAAAATACCCTTATAAGGAATTTTTATAATTTACCTATAGAGCAGTATGTTTTTAAAGACAAGCTTAAGGACTTGTATTCTGCTGAAGAAAAGGTAAGACAGTGGGTTATTCATGAACTAAAGGAAACATACAAGTATCCAGAAAATCTCATTGATTTGGAATATCAAGTAAATAGTTTTTCAAAGATAGGTTTTGTTGATATAGCTGTTTCTATATTTAATAAGAACAATAGGCTACCCTATATATTTATTGAGATTAAGAGAAAGGGAGCGGGCTTAACTAATTGTCTTGAGCAGTTAAAAAGCTATATGAGTACATCAGCAACTTGTATGTATGGAATAGCTACTGATGGTGTTGATATAATTATGATCAATAAGGATTTAGAGGTTATTGATGATATTCCAGTATTTAATCCTTCAATGCTACCATCATCCTTGGAAGAATATTTCTACACAGATTTAAAGACAAACATGAAACATAATTTTATGAGAGACTATAGCAATAAGAAAGAGATTATACTGGAAAATGAAAGAATTGTAGAACCATCTGAACTTAGAGCGCTTAGTGTATTTAATGGCATAGCAGCAGGTGATCCAATATTAATGAATTCTTTAGAAGAAGAAGAATTCTTTTTCCCTAGGCAATGGCTCTCATCACCCAGTGACAAGTATTATATGGTTAAGGTTAAAGGCGATAGCATGATTAATGCTGGAATAAATGATAGAGATATGGTAGTCATTAAGCAGCAAAATACTGCTAATAACTATGACATAGTTGCCGTTGATTTAGATGGTAATACAACATTAAAAAGATTTGTCAGGATGGGAAGTACGATATTATTAATACCGGAGAACCCAGCTTATGAACCTATTCCTGTTAATGAAGGGCAGTTGAATATTTTAGGGGTAGCTGTTGGGGTTTTGTCGAGCAACTAAGATTTTATTAAGTCTGTAAATTAAATTGTGTAAACCCTAAAAATTCTAAAGATGAATATATGGAAATTTAGCAGATAGGAATGCAATAGGATGTGTTGCATTCCTATATTTTTAATTTAATACCATTTATAAGAATCAACCGCATATTTGTTTACAAAAATATGTGGTCGATCCCTATTTAAAGCATTGTATAACAAAAATTGATGTAATTTTAAAGGAGTGTCATGCTGGAAAATTTGAGATAATGCAGATAGCTAATGATATAAAGACATATAATTGCAAGTTAGATAAATTGCTATATAAAAGTCCAAATAACTATGTCCAAATTGAACCTTTGTAGAAAATATCAAATGTTTAAGCAAGAGATTAAAGTATATCGTGTAGTTATTAATTCAGGAAAAAGGAAATATATATGTAACCTAGGGACAAGTTGACCCAAGGGTGTTCTAATTTTTTGAAAATTATGTTTAAATCCTATTTTCCCATTCATAAATAGCCTCATTAAAATGATAAATATCCATCTCAACCCAGTAGCATGAATCCTCTTTATACAGAAAACAACCAAATTTTGACTGATTATAACCGTAGGTTTCATCGATTACTTCAAGTCCATATTTACAAACATCCTTGGCTAAATTATCAAAGGTAACTTCATGCCTTTCATTATCTTTGCAATAGTAAACTGAAGAAAAATCAAAGTCTATACCTGTAAGCGTTAGAGTAGCTTCACCAGTGACCTCAACCTTATTGTCAGCAACTAAATAAAAACCTCCAGAAAATTTAAGAGAAATAGCATCATCTATAATTTTAGAGTTAGCATCTGTAAGCTCAATGGATGTAATTACTGCATCGTGCAAGCTTATCGGTAAAACAAGATTTGGTTTAATATATTTATTCATAGTAATCTTACCCCCATAGATTGTTGTTTTAATTATACAATAAATTAGAAGACTGTGCTAATTGAAGTCTTGTGGCATAAGAATGTTGTGAGTAGGGAGGGTAAGGAAAATATTAAGAAAATACCTGAGGTTATGCTTAATAGAATTGAGAAAATTCTAATCTTAGCTATTCTTGAAGGTTGCGATGCTATAGTGTTAGGTGCCTATGGTTGCGGAGTTTTCGGGAACAACCCACATAGTGTTGCTGGATATTTTAATACTGGATAGGCTATACTAAATAGGACAGTTTTTCTCCGAACATGATATAATAAAATTATTGGAGGAGAAAGACATGTCAAAAAAATATTATGAGGAAAATTTCAAGAAGCAAATTGTCAAAATATAT
>JAAYTB010000007.1 GCA_012523855.1 Clostridia bacterium | reverse complement strand
TATTTTTATTAATAGGATTAATCTTGCTTTTTTCATTTTTATCTCCTAAAAGTTTATTATAAGTTTATTTTATCATAAATAAACAAAAACTATAGACACTAGAAGAATTTTTGATAAATTGAAATCTTCCATCCCCAATAAGGGGATGGAAGTAGAATCCGTAGCTATGCTGAAGGTGGAGTTTAAGCTTTAACTACCTCAAAGTTATCCTCTATAAGTAGCCAATTTTGTGGGAAGGCAAGACCTAACTTCCAGTAGCTAACACCACGTAAAACTAATTCTTTAACTAAATCGAATTTTGCCTGTATAGAACGTGCATCTTCAAACCAAACTTCATGCTCTTTTCCCTCGTCGTCTCTGTAAGTGAAAAATGGGGCTTGAGCCTTGCTGTCATAGCTGATGGCTACATTATTGTCGGCTGCCAATTGAATAGCCTGTTGAGGACTAATAGCTTTTGCGTATTCTCCGCCAGGTACAAAGGGTAGAGTCCAGTCGTATCCATATAAGTTTTGGCCCATCATTATTTTAGAAGCTGGCATTTCAGTTAGTGCATATTCGATTACTTCTCTTACCGGTCCTATTGGAGAAACAGCCATTGGAGGACCGCCACTGTATCCCCATTCATATGTCATTAGCACTACAAAATCTGCAATTTCTCCATGGGCCTTATAATCATGAGCCTCATACCATGGACCAGCTTGGGTTGCGCTAGTTTTAGGTGCCAAGGCTGTAGACATTAATAAACCTTCTGCAGATAATCTTCTTTTAGCCTTTCTGAGGAAGTTATTATAATTTTCTCTCAATTCAGGTGGCAAAAACTCCATATCAAAGTGTATATCGCTAAAGTTATATTGTCTAGCAATAGAAATTATATTGTCTAGTAGCCTATTTTGTATTTGTTCATTAGTTAATATTATTCTACCTAATTCTGCACTAAATTGACCTTCTTCTAGATTAGTTACTACCATCATCAATGTTGCATTATTGTTTCTAGCTATGGTAGAAAAATTGTTTAATGGTGGAGCTTTTAGTGAACCGTCCCTTTGAATTTGATAGCTAAAGGGAGCTAAGTAAGTTAAATAGGGTGCTGATCTTCTGCTTGCTTCTTCTAGAGCTGCTGTAACAGTGCCACCTAATGGTTCTACATAAGCATTAATTTCGGCCTTTCTTTTAGGACCTGGTGGAATATATAATCTTTGACCAATTTGTAATGGTTGGTTAAGAGGGATTCTGTTGATTTCTGCAAGTCTTTGGTAGCTTACTCCATAAATACGTCCAATGCTGTATAAACTATCTCCTGGTTGAACCCAATGATAGTTTCCAATGATCGGTATCACTAATGTTTGTCCCACTACTAATTGATTGGGATTTGTTACTTCATTTGCGCCTACGATTGACGCAACTGTAGTATTGTATAATCGAGCAATTTGAAAAATTGATTGACCTGGTTCAACGACGTGAATCTGCATAGCATCTCCTTCTATATATAAAACTTACCTATATCAGTATATGATATAGGTAGAGAAAGGTATTAATTAATATATTACTTATCTGTTACATAAATAAACATTTTTTGTTTAACTGGTTATTAATGTATAATAAAAATATAAGTAAAGCTAAGGTATATATTCCATTGAAGGAGTGATTAATATTGGTGGAGATACTAGCACTGAGCAAATCTTTTAAGAACACTAAAGGAAAAAAAGCTAAAACTATAAAAGCAGTAGATAATGTTAGTTTTAAGGTGGAGGAAGGAGAAATTGTGGGCTTGCTTGGAGAAAATGGAGCAGGTAAAACCACTACTTTAAGAATGATAGCTACTATGCTTAAACCAACTGGGGGCACTTCTAAAGTAAATGGTTATGATATTGTGAAAGACCAAAATAAGGTTAGGGGAGAAATAGGCATACTTTTTGGTGGAGAAGTGGGATTATACGATAGGCTAACTGTTAGGGAAAATATAAAATATTTCGCTGAACTTAATGGTATGGGTCATGAAGAAACTGCAGAGAGTATTGATGAACTAGTAGAGATGTTAGATATGAAGGAATATATAGACAGGAGAGTGGGGAAGTTCTCCAGAGGCATGAAACAGAAAGTTGCCATTGCTAGATCTATTGTTCATAAACCTTCTGTTATGCTTTTTGATGAGCCTACAGCGGGGATAGATGTTACAGCAGCAAGGATTGTACAAGATTTTATAAAAAAGTGTAAGCTAGATAATAAGGCTATAGTCTTTTCTAGTCACAGCATGTCTGAAGTAGAAAGAATATGTGATAGGATTATCATTATTCATAAAGGTAAAATAGTTGAAGAGGGCACCGTTCAGGAACTTAAGAAAAAGCATAATAATGAAAATGTTGCCACTATTACTGATAATATATAGTATAGCAGGTCCCATGGGAGCTGCAGTAGATTTAGGAGCTGGTGAAAAGGAGAGAGGAACCCTTGAACCCTTATTAACTACGCAAGCAGGAAGATTATCATTGCTATGGGGGAAGTTTTTTGCCATAACAGTTATGGGACTTATCAGTACCATATCTTCTTTAATAGGTCTATATATAGCTATGAAACAGGATAATGGCCTTTTTCATGGCGGTGCAGCCAGTCTTGGTATAAAAACTATATTACTTATAGGCTTAATAACATTATTATTAACAATGCTATTTGGTGCATTAGAGCTAGCTATAAGTATATTTGCCCGATCTTTTAAAGAAGCACAAACATATATTTCTCCTCTTATGATAATGGCTTTTGTTCCAACTTATGCAACATATATGATGGATGCTAAAAATATAGAAGACTTTTATTTTCATATTCCTTTAGCAAACGTATCTTGTATAATAAAGAACTTATATCAGGTATATATAACTACACCCATATTGGAACAACTTTTGGCTGGATAACAGTATATATAGTTACTTCTATACTATTCGCAAGATATATGTTTAGTAGAGAAGAGGTAATTTTTAGAACGTAAGAGGATATAGCTATTGAGAGTATTAATAGCAAAAACTTTGTAAATAGCCCAGAGGTACATGATCTCTGGGCTTGTTTCAGTGGAATCACTTTTTCCTCTGATAATGTAACAAAAAACGACAATAAATCATAATATGAATTATATAAACTAAAAGCAATTGATAGTAATAAACTATTGGATAAATTTCAAAAGAAGGAGAGAGGATTAGTGTCAAAGTCTTTTTCTAAGTTTTGCCGAAAATGTGATGACTGTTGTTGCAATATCTGGAAGTGTTGTTGCAAATGCGATTGCTGTGATTGTTGCGATTGTTGTTGCGACTGGAAATCCTGTGACTGTCCTAAATTTGATAAGAAGAAATTAGATTGTAAGGTGCCTATATTAATAATACTCTTACTTTTAATTTTATTACTTTGTAAAGACGATAAAAGTTATTCGTGCTAGTTAATAAGATATAAGTAAGCCAAGTTTTTTTATATTTTTATATTCACTGAGGCGGTTTTTTAACAATGGCCGCCTCTTTTTTAAATATACTGGTCAGCAAAATTATAAATATTTGTTAAAGCTTTAAGAGATAAAAGCCCTATGGTTGTCTATTACACTAGTAAAGAAATCAGCCTCAACTTCGTAAATACTCCTGTATTGAATAGGGAAGGTCATTATTATACCTTGCCATACCAAAGTCGATAAGATAAACTTGGTTTTTATCTAGAACTACATTGGGGATTCTAATATCTCTATGAACTATATTTATATTATGAATGTGCTTCAAAATATCTATAAGTTGTTTAGCTATGGAATAAATTTCATTTCGGCTAAAGCTATATTTATCTTTAAAAATTAATTCTTCAATGGTTTTCCCTGATTTGTATTCTAAAATATGGGCATGGATATTTCTATTGATGATAGTGTCGATAATTTTAGGAATAGATGGATGTTTAATAGAAGACAGAATTTCTTTTTCTAGAAAAAAAATATCCATCTTACCTTTAAGAAGGGTAGGGCGGAATAATTTAAGAACATAGTAATTATTAGATGATGTAATCAAGTAGCATTTACTAAAACGACCTGCCCCAATATATCTAACAAAGGAATACTTACTTGGCAAAGGAATTTGTGAAGATATTAAATTTTTTATAAAGGAAATCATGAATGGAATCCTTTGAATGGCTTTCTACGATACTTGCCAAATAGATATCGCTTTTTCTTGGTAGGAGAAAAGGAGCGAAACATATTAATTATATGGTAAAAAGGACCTAAGCGTTTATAATATTTGCTACCTAAATTTTTTCTATATGGTGCTTTTTATTTGACCAGCTTATAGAATATTTCATTTATAATAGGGCCTCCTTTATCTTAAATTGACCATCAGTAGGTTATTATAAATTATGATAATTTTAAGGTAAATATGATTAGCCCAGGTGGGTATATAGACTATTAAATAGAATATAGTTAGTAGACATGTAAATTTTCATGACAGTGTTAAATTATAAAAGAGAGTAGTTGGAATGGTGGGAAAGAAACTACTCTCTTTTTATATAAAAGGAACATTTTAAATTATAGACCGATTATGAAAATTTTATACAGCAATTATAAATATTTTTTTTAAATTATAAATATCAAATTTTAATATTT
>JAAYTB010000047.1 GCA_012523855.1 Clostridia bacterium | reverse complement strand
TGGCAGGGGCAGCAGGAATCGAACCCGCAACCAACGGTTTTGGAGACCGCTACTCTACCAATTGAGCTATACCCCTTCGTGACAAGGTTTATTATATAACAGATATTTAGAAAAGGCAACCTCTTTTATTAATTTTCTTTTAAAAAATTGCTTTTACTTAACTGTAAAAGAAAATTCCAACCTTTAATTGATGGGGTTTGACCTAAGTTTAGAAATTTAACTAGCTTTATTTTTCAAGACTTTGAAGGCTTTATAGTTACCTTGCCACAGATCTAAACAGTTCTTTTCTGGGCAATATGAAGCTAATTTAACTTTTAGGACCTTTGAATTATTTACTATATTTTCTACATAGGCAAGCTTATTATCATCACAGTATACAAATATATATTTTGAATCATCAGACACTTGATAAATCTGCTCTTCCATTTCCAAAATTTTATCTTCTGATAATAGCCTTGTAGGTTTAATGCTAAATTTATTGAAGAAGTAGTCTAATTCTTCTGTGTTGGTTATAAAAGTATAATCCTTATATTCCTTTATAAGGGATGATAGCTCCTTATTTACTTCATCTAGCTTTTTTATAGCTTCTTCAAAGTTTTTTTCATACACTTGTCTTCTTGCTGGATCCTTTTCTTGGATTCCATTTTTTATGTTTGATAATACTATTTTATAATTATTTGAATCTAGCCAGTAGTAAGGATTGCTTTTAATTACTTCCTCTTCATAAATAATAGGGTCTTCTAGTTCCAAGGTTCTTATGCCCCTAGAACAATTGATAACTGAAACATTACCCTTTTCCACGTTTTTCTCAAATTCATTAGCCCAAGGTTCAAAGCCTGCACCAAAATATATAAATATATCTTTGCTAGCAATATTCTTTAAGGAGTCCTGGGAGAATTGGAATTTCCACTGGCTTTCTTCCTCTGCCATCATATAGTCTACTATATGGTCATCTTTCACAATATCCTTAACCATATTATAGAGCAGTTTATTTGTTGTAATTATTCTCAAAGACACTTCCGTTTTTATAGTTTTATCTTCTATATTAATATTAGGTAGGATTGTTTCTTGACTATTATTGCAAGCGGTCAGAAAAATCAAAAAAAGTAACCCTATACTTATTAGCTTTTTCAAAATTGGCACCTCTCATTTACACTAATTATTATTCAATTATAGACTAAAATCCATTAAACTGCAAAATTCTTTACTGGTAAATCCTTTTCTTTTTCACATTTTTGATATAGAATAGCATTATGTTATATAAGATTAATCAGAGGTGAACTCTTAATATGGAATTTATAATAAAAAACCTTGAGGAAACTATAGCCTTAGGCAAGGCCTTAGGACAGCGTTGCAATGCTGGAGATATTATCTGCCTTACAGGAGACTTGGGGGCAGGTAAGACCCATTTCACTAAAGGCATAGCCCTTGGCCTTGGAGTTGAAGATGAAATAACTAGTCCTACCTTTACTATTATAAACGAATATGACAGTGGTAGGTTGAAACTTAACCATTTTGATGTTTATCGTGTTAATGACCCTGATGAAATAGAGGCCATAGGTTTTGATGAATATATTTTCAGTTCTGCGGTGAGCATCATAGAATGGGCAAATTACATAGATCTTCTGATTCCTGAGGAAGCCCTGTGGATTACTATAACTAAGCTTCCAGACAGAAGAGAAAACTTCAGAAAAATTGTAATAAATTATAGCCAAAAGAGATATGATTATGTAAAGGAGATAAGCCTATGAGAGTACTTTCTATAGATACTGCAACGGATACTGCTAGCTGTGCCGTTATTGAAGATAACAAACTATTAGGGGAAATCAACTTTAACTTTGGCAAGCAGCATTCTGTAATTTTAATGCCTATGATCCATAATCTTCTTTCTTCCCTGCATATGGATATAGATTCCATAGATGGTTTTGTATCCTCTAAAGGCCCTGGTTCCTTTACTGGTTTAAGAATAGGTATGTCCACAATAAAAGGTTTAAGCTTTGGGGCTAAAAAGCCTTTTATTTCCCTTTCAACCCTAGATGCTTTAGCCTATAATCTAGCCTACAGCCAGGGATTGATATGCCCCATTTTAGACGCCTTAAGAAACAATGTATATACGGCATTTTACACCTTTGAAGGTGAAGAACTTAAAAGAATTTCCGATTACATGGTAATTTCTATTGATGATCTCATTAGTATGGTGAAAAAGGAGAAGGCTGTTCACTTTATTGGTGACGGTACTGTTAAATTTAAAGAAGTTTTAAAAAACAATATTCCTTCTTCTTACTTTGCTCCTGCCCATCTTAACCTTGCCCGTGCTTCAGCCCTAGGGGAGCTTGGGTTAAAGCTATTAAAATCAGGGGTTAAGGAAGATTTAAACACTAGTACTCCTATTTATCTTAGAAAGTCTCAGGCTGAAAGAGAATATGATAAAAAAATGGGGTTAGGTAATGAATAGTGTAGACATTGTTCCCATTGAAGACCAATATATTGAAGGTATTTTAAATGTAAGTATGTTAAGCTTTCCTATTACTTGGAGTAAGGAATCCTTTAAAGGAGAGCTTTCAAACAAGTATGCCCGTTATATGGTGGCAGTGAAAAATGGGATAGTAGTAGGCTTTGCAGGTATGTGGATTATTATAGATGAAGCCCACATTACCAACATAGCTGTACATCCAGAATACAGAGGTTTCGGTATTGGCAGTATGCTAATGGACTCCTTGCTAACAATATGTCAAATAGAGTGTGTCACTGCTATAACCTTGGAGGTAAGGGTATCAAACCAAAGAGCCATAAATCTTTATAATAAGTTCGGCTTTGTGGAAGAAGGTATTCGGAAAGCTTATTACGAGGACAATAAGGAAGATGCTTTAATTATGTGGAAAAGAAAAGTTTAAAAAAGGTTCAGAGCTTGGCTCTGAACCTTTTATATTAAACTGCTTTTTTTGAAGCCTCTGGTCTACTAGTTTTAAACTTTCTGTTTTCTTTGTTAATGATAACTGAAATCCTTTTGTAAATCACTAAAGTAATAACAGATAGACCTGCTCCCTTTATTAAATTCATAGGTATAACACCTTGTACAATATATTTCATCAAATCATTTTTAGGCATATTAGGCATAAATAAAGGTATAAGGATATATGCATTAGCTAAAGCTCCTACAATGCCCAAAACTATGGTTCCAACAATCAATGCAATTATAGCGTTTATCCTTGTTTTCTTAAATTTATATATCATACCTGCTGTTCCAACAAAAGTTGATCCAATAATAAAGTTGGCTAACTCCCCTACTCCTCCAGTTGTTGTAGGGTTTACTAGAAGCTTTAAAAGATTTTTTAGCGCCTCAATTACAACTCCTGTTAGTGGCCCAAAGGCAAAAGATCCAATTAGAGCTGGCAAGTCACTGGCATCGGTTTTCAACCATGGAAAAGCTGGGATTATGGGAAAATCGAAATACATTAAAATAACCGAAATGGCTGCCAGTAAAGCAATTTTAATTAAGTAATTAGTTTTTGTTGTTAAATTATTCATTTATTTTTCCTCCCTTTAAACTACTTCAGGAGATAGGTTGGATGGATATCTTAATCCTACCTAAGCTTGGCGCCTTCTACTTAGATAAAACAAAAAACCCTGACAAAAAATAGTCAGGGCAAAAATCCATCTAACGCATATCTTCTTCCTTCCAGACTTTACTGTCGGCTTCGGAATTTAACCGAATCAACCTTTTACGGTTCGCGGGCTATACCGCCGGTCGGGATTTGCACCCTGCCCTGAAGATACTATTTAATTACATATACATTATAAAACATTGTTATAATATTTGCAATGTTTTTTTATTCTTTTTTCATAGATAATGAAATTCTTTTTCTTTTTTCATCTATTTGCAGCACTCTAACCTCTACAATATCACCAACTTTAACTATATCAAGAGGATGTCGCACAAATCTATCTGCCATTTGGCTTTTGTGTACAAGACCATCTTGATGAACACCAATATCAACAAAGGCTCCAAAGTCAGATACATTTCTTACAGTACCGGTAAGGACCATGCCTGGCTTTAGCTGATTAATATCCAGTATTCCTGTTTTAAAGATTGGCTTTGGCAACTCTTCTCTTGGGTCTCTACCTGGTTTCTTAAGCTCTTTTATTATGTCTTGAAGAGTTAAGCTTCCTACACCGATAGTTTCTGCAATATTCTGAAATCCCTTTTCCTTCACTCGCTGATCTATATCTGATAGTCCTTTTCTTAAGTCTTCTTTATCATAATCCAGCATTTTAATTAGTTGTCTTGCAGCATCATAGGACTCTGGATGGACTGCCGTATTATCAAGAGGTTCTGAACTTTCTAAAACTCTTAAAAAGCCAGCACACTGCTCAAAGGCCTTTTGTCCTAATCTCTTAACCTTCAGCAATTCTTTTCTATTTGTAAACTTGCCGTTTTCTTCTCTATAAGCCACTATATTTTGAGCTATAGAAGCATTTATTCCAGAAACATAAGATAGTAATGAAGGAGTTGCTATATTTAAATCTACCCCAACATTGTTAACACAATCTTCTACTACACCTTTTAGGGATTCATCTAATTTCTTAGGTGTAACATCATGCTGATATTGACCTACCCCTATGGACTTAGGGTCAATTTTTACTAGTTCTGCTAGAGGATCCTGCAGTCTTCTTCCAATAGAAATTGCACCTCTCACTGTAACATCTAGGTCAGGATATTCCTTTGCAGCTAGCTCAGAGGCAGAATATACGGAAGCTCCTGCTTCTGAAACTACAACATAGAAGAGTTCCTTGCCTTTTTCCTCTTTAACCTCTTTTATTAATCTAGCCAGAACCTCTTCAGATTCCCTGCTAGCAGTACCATTACCTAAGGATATAACATCTACATTGTATTTATAGACCAGTGACTTTAAAGTTTTTATGGCTCCCTCCACATTATTTTGGGGAGCTGTAGGGTATACTGTCCCATTATCAAGAAACTTCCCTGTATCGTCTAAGACTGCAACCTTACATCCTGTTCTAAAGCCTGGATCGTAGCCCATTATAACCTTTCCCTTAATAGGTGATTGCATCAATAGAGCCTTTAGATTAGCCTTAAAAATATCTATGGCGCCATTCTCTCCCTTTTCAGTGAGCTCCGCTCTAATTTCCCTTTCTATTGATGGGTATATAAGTCTCTTTAAAGAATCCTTTATACTTTCTTCTATATAAAGGTCAGTAGTGCTATTACCCTTTAGACACTTTCCTTTTAAATAATCTACAAGCTTGCTTTCATCTATGGTTACCTTAACGGATAATATCTTTTCTTTTTCCCCTCGGTTTATAGCCAGGATCCTATGGGATGGTATATTTCTCACAGCTTCTTGATAATCATAGTACATCTCATAAGGGGTTGCTTCCTCAGAAGATCCCTTACTTTCTATTATTCCTTCTCTATAAACCTTATTTCTAATCCATTTTCTAAATTCAGCTTCATCAGAGATCATTTCACTTATAATATCCTTAGCTCCTTGCAAAGCTTCTCCCACTGTTTTTACAGCTTTTTCTTCGTTAATAAATTCTGCTGCATAAGTCTCAATATCCCCTGTAAATTCACCAGAATAAATAGCTTCTGCTAGAGGCTTTAAGCCCTTCTCTTGAGCTATTATTGCCCTAGTTCTCTTCTTAGGCTTGTATGGTCTATATATGTCCTCTACTTCCGTAATAGTTTCTGCCTTCTTTACACTTAGCTTGATTTCTTCTGTAAGCTTTCCTTGATCTTCAATTAGTCGAATTACATCTGACTTTCTAGCTTCTAAGTTACGTAAATATGTAAGCCTTTCAGAAAACTTTCTTAGCACATCATCGTCTAAACCGCCAGTTACTTCCTTTCTATATCTGGCTATAAAGGGTACAGTATTACCTTCATCCAGTAATTCTATAACACTTTCAACCTGCTTAAGGCTAATATTTAGTTCCTTAGAAAGTCTTTGTTCAATATTACTCATTTTTCCCTCCAAATTCTGTGGTTATCTATATGCTCTAGCTATTCTTCCTTTACCATTATAAAGTATATTCTTTATATTTTTCAACTTTATTGGCTGTAAATATACTAACTAGGGCTTTTTCTTCATAAGTATATATAGGGAAACAAGTTCAACTATTAACTTATACATTCTCAACAGACGCTCCCGATTAACCTTTAGAGAATGTATAAGTTAAGTTTCCTAGTGTTTCCCTTTATGAATACTTTTGTGAGGGCGTAAATGAAAAAGATATTTGTTAAGGTAATGATTGTCCTATTGATTATTTTATTGATCCTGTCTCTTAAAACTAATATAGGTGTAGAAAACTTCAGCCTTAATAGGGTAAAAAAAATAACTACAGATTTAAGTTCTTCTACTTATAAGGGACGTCTTACAGGAAGCTTAGAAAACAAGAAAGTTGCAGAGCACATAAAAACTTATTTACAAGATCTTGGCCTAAAACCTTTCCAGGGAAGCTACTATCAAAACTTTAAAGTTAATTGTCCAAAGCGCCTAACTGGCCAGCCTTATTTACATGTAGTAGACAAAGAAGGTTCTATAGTTCATAAATTTACATATGCCGTTGACTACAAGGAAGACATGCTAAACTTTAATCAAAGTAAGGTAAACTTCCATAAGTCTAATTCTAAAATACTAGGTCATAATATAATTCAAGTTCTCCAGGAAAATGGTTCTTGTCTTTTTTATGTGCCTGAGGATAATAATATAAATTTCAGGAGTTCTTTTTTAGATGACAATTTCACAAATCTATGTGTTTTTCTTTCTCAAGAAGCTATGGTCTCTATTAAAGATTATCTATCACAAGGTCTAACCATAGAATGTTACATTCCTTTTGAAGAAGAAGTAACTACTGTTCAAAATGTTATCGGCGTTATTGAGGGCAAAGATAAAAGCCTAGCTCCCATTGTCCTATCTGCACATTTTGATCATCTAGGAACGGATTTGGCAGGTACTGTCTATGGTGGTGCCTTAGATAATGCCAGTGGTACAGCCTTTCTCTTAGAGTTATCTAGATATATAAAATCCTTAGGAAGGCCTCAGCGTTCTATTATTTTCGCCTTTTTTAACGCTGAAGAATTTGGTTGTCTTGGTTCTAAGGCCTTTGTGGAAGAGTATAAAGATCTACTTAAGGGAAGTAAGGTCTTCAATTTTGATATGATAGGAAGGGATGATAATATCCCTCTTTGCATAATGGCTGGTGAAAGTGATAGCAAGGATACTGAACTAGTAAAATCTCTTGCTACAATTTGTAGTAGCAAGCAAATCAACTTCAACTACTTATTTAAGGATTCCAGCGACCATGAATATTTTAGAAAAAACGGAATTGATGCTATTACCTTTTGTGATAATTATGCAAGTAAAATTCATTCTCCTGAAGACAAGGTTCAATATATTAGCTTAAGTGCTATCGAGCGGTGCTTTAGCGTAATTTCTCTGCAGATAGTTTCCTATGGCTATAATAATAATATTTTTATCCTATATAATAAGGAGATACTATTATCCTCCATAGGACTCCTGGGAGCCTTTCTCTTAATTTACCTGATAAAATATAGCAAACTGAAAGATCTATAGCTTATTTGGACTAGAAGAAAAGAGCATGTAGCTATGATTTAGCTTACACGCTCTTTTTAGTGTTCACCTTTTGTTTCAATTGTAATTTTTTATAGTTCCAGTGTGCCATTGCTACTCTGTATTAAATATTCATTTATAAACAGATCTAAATCTCCATCCATAACAGAGCCTACATTTCCATTTTCAGCACCAGTTCTATGGTCCTTTACCATGGTGTAGGGTTGAAACACATAGGAGCGAATTTGACTGCCCCAGCCTATTTCCTTTAAGTCCCCAGTCAAATCTTCTATTTTTTCTTTATGAGCTCTTACCATTAGCTCTGTTAACTTGGCCTTTAACATAGCCATGGCCTGCTCTTTATTAGAGTGTTGGCTTCTTTCATTTTGGCACTGGACCACAATACCTGTAGGTAGATGGGTAATTCTTATGGCAGACTCTGTTTTGTTAACATGCTGACCACCGGCACCACCAGCCCTATAGGTATCTATCTTTAAGTCATCACCCTTTATGTCTATATCTTGGCTTTCTGTTAGCTCTGGCAACACTTCTACTGAAGCAAAGGAGGTTTGTCTTTTGCCATTGGCATTGAAGGGGGATATTCTTACTAATCTGTGTATGCCCTTCTCCGCCTTTAAGTAGCCATAAGCATATTCTCCTTTAACGCTTATAGTAACCCCTTTAATACCTGCTTCATCTCCTGGAAGATAGTCCAGGGTTTCCAAGGAATACCCCTTCTTTTCTGCCCAACGGGTATACATTCGTAGTAACATATCAGTCCAGTCCTGGGCATCGGTACCTCCTGCGCCAGCATGTAGGGTTAGTATGGCGTTATTTGTGTCATATTCCCCGGATAAAAGTGTTTCTATTCTAAACTGTTCTATTTCCTCTTCCAGCCTTTTTAACTCCATTTCAGCTTCCCTAACAGAATCTTCATCATCAGATTCTTTTATCATCTCTAGCAACACTTCCAGATCTTCAACTCCAGTAAAGACACTATTAAATCTTTCAAGCTTATCCTTAAGCCTTTTGCTTTCCATAGTTATATCCTGGGCTTTTGAGCCATCATCCCAAAAGCCAGGTTCTTGCATATAATTATCTAATTCTAAAATCCTCTTCTCTAAGCCAGCAAGGTCAAAGAGAAGCCCTCATTTCCTCTAAAGCTTCCTTCATGTGTGCTACATTGTCTACTGCTTCATCTAGCTTTAGCCACATATGTCTCACTCCTTATTATGCCATTCTACCACAGCAATTTTTGTACTTCTTGCCACTGCCACATGGACAAGGGCTATTTCTTCCTATCTTCTTCTCTTTTTTAACTGGTTCCTTTTTTAAGGAATTATCAAGGTTAGTTCCAGTTTCCTTAGCTACCTGCTCTCTTTCAGGAGCCTTTTCCATCTTTACACGGAATAGATGTCTTATAGTATCAGTCTGAATGTTAAAGATCATTTCATTAAACATTTCACTACCTTCAAACTGATAAGCCTGTACTGGATCCTGCTGCTTATAAGCTCTTAGGCTCATACCTTGCTTTAAGTGGTCCATATTATCTATGTGGTCCATCCACTTAGTATCAACTACTCTAAGAAGGATCACTCTTTCTATTTCTCTTAGGGAATCTGAACCAATCTCCTCTTCCTTCTTAGCATAAATATCCTTAGCCACGGATACTATCTTTTCTTTTATTTCATCATTGGACATATTCTCTAATTCGCTAACTTTTAATATGCCCTGAGGAATACATAAATCCTCTACGTAATTAATTAATTTTTCTAAATCAGACTTAAATTCTTCTTCCAGGCCAGAAATATGGGAATCCACTGCATTGTTTAATACAGTCTCCATCATTTCCTCTATCTGTTCCTTAATGTCTTTTCCTTCAAGAACCTCAGATCTTTGCTGATAGATTACCTCTCTTTGCTGATTCATAACATCGTCATAGCCAAGCAAGGTTTTTCTTATATCAAAGTTGTTACCTTCCACCTTCTTTTGAGCACGTTCTATAGCATTGGATACCATCTTGCTTTCGATGGCATCTGTGTCCTGAAAACCAGCTTTCTCAACTAATCCCTGTAGTCTTTCTGAACCAAAAATTCTCATTAGGTCATCTTCCAAGGAAATATAGAATCTTGAACTTCCTGGGTCTCCCTGACGACCGGAACGTCCTCTTAACTGGTTATCGATACGTCTAGACTCATGTCTTTCTGTACCAATAATTTTTAAGCCACCTACTTCTTTAACTCCTTCACCTAGCTTAATGTCCGTACCACGACCTGCCATGTTGGTAGCTATAGTTACCATGCCCATTTCACCAGCATGTGATACAATCTCCGCTTCCTTTTCATGGTACTTGGCATTCAATACTTGATGAGGAATGCCTTTTCTCTTCAGCAAAGCAGATAAGTCCTCTGATTTTTCTATACTAACAGTACCTACTAAGACCGGCTGGCCAGTTTTATGAGTTTCTTTGATCTCTTCTACTATAGCTGCAAATTTGGCCTTTTCTGACTTATAAACTACATCAGGATGATCTATTCTTGCTATAGGCCTGTGAGTTGGTATTACAATTACATCTAAGCCGTATATTTCTCTAAATTCATTTTCTTCTGTAAGAGCTGTACCTGTCATACCTGATAATTTATTATACATACGGAAATAATTTTGGAAGGTTATTGTAGCTAAAGTCTTAGATTCTCTTTGAACATTAACTCCTTCTTTAGCTTCAATAGCTTGGTGTAATCCATCACTATATCTTCTTCCTTCCATAAGTCTACCAGTAAATTCATCAACAATTACTACTTCTCCGTCTTTCACCATGTAGTCCTTATCTTTTTTCATTATATAGTTACCTTTAAGAGCCTGCGTTACATGGTGTTGCAATTCCATTTGATTAGGGTCTGCGTAGTTTTCTATTCTAAAGAATTTTTCTGCCGCCGCTACACCTTCGTCAGTTAAAATTACAGAACTAGACTTTTCGTCTACAGTAAAGTCTACATCCTGCTTTAAAGTCTTAACAAAGAAGTCTGCCACCTTGTAAAAGTCTGTGGATTTTTCCCCTTCTCCAGATATAATCAAAGGTGTTCTAGCTTCGTCTATAAGAATGGAGTCAACTTCGTCCACTACGGCAAAATTTAATTCTCTCTGAACTCTTTGCTCCTTGTATACAACCATGTTGTCTCTTAAATAGTCAAAGCCAAATTCATTGTTTGTTCCATAGGTAATATCGCATCCATAGGCTTCTTGTCTTTCTTCGTGGGTAAGATTGTGCACAATTACACCAACAGTTAAGCCAAGGAATTCATAAACTTCCGCCATCCAGTCCCTATCTCTTTTTGCAAGATAATCATTTACTGTAACTATATGGACACCCTTCCCTGTAAGGGCATTCAAATAAGCTGGCAAGGTAGCTACCAAGGTTTTACCTTCACCAGTTTTCATTTCAGCAATTCTTCCTTGATGAAGAACGATACCTCCAATTAACTGTTCTCTAAAATGCTTTAAGCCTATAGTTCTGCTGGAAGCTTCCCTAACTACAGCAAAAGCCTCTGGTAAGATATCGTTTAAAGTTTCCCCGTCACTTAATCTCTTCTTAAATTCATCTGTTTTTGCTCTTAATTCTTCATCTGTAAGCTTTTGCATAGATTCATCTAAAGAATCTATCTTATTTACTGTAGGAATAATTCTTTTAACTTCCCTCTCACTATAAGTCCCAAAAATTTTATCTAATATACCCATGCTTTCATCCTCGCAATTCTATATGTTTTTATATGATTTTTCACTATTTTTTATTATAGCATTGAATTAATCATACTTTCAACTTGAAATAAGTAAAACTCCCTAAAAAGGGAGTTTTTTAATTCCTTATATTTCTGGTTCAATAAGACCAAAGTTACCATCTTTTCTTTTATAAACTACATTTACATCTCCGCTTTCAGCATTCTCATATACGAAGAAGTTATGTCCTAACAGTTCCATCTGCAATACTGCCTCTTCTGAGGACATTGGTTTCATAGCAAATCTCTTTGTTCTTACAATT
Organism: Clostridia bacterium; assembly: GCA_012523855.1. Lineage (GTDB taxonomy): Bacteria > Bacillota > Clostridia > Clostridiales > Clostridiaceae > Clostridium_AU. The sequence goes on along the minus strand of JAAYTB010000047.1, from coordinate 1,666 downwards.
TTATGCTCTTCAACATCCTTATCCTTACCGGCTGGATCATCCGGTATGTACTGAAATTTTAAAGCATCTCCCGCTTGTCTTCTTGCTAGTCTTGTTTTTACCTTTCTTATTTGTCTTTCTATCTTATCAACAACTAAATCTATGGAAGCATACATATCTTCATTTTCTTCTTCTCCTCTTAATATTACTCCATTAAAAGGAATAGTTACTTCAATAATTTGTCTATTCTTTTGGACACTTAAGGTTGCTTGTACTTCTACATTTGGGTTAAAATACTTCTCAAGCTTCGATAATTTCTTCTCCACTGTAGCTTTAAGAGCCTGAGTTAATTCCATGTTTTTTGCACTTACTATTATATTCATATTTCCAGCTCCTCTCTCTTACCATAAGGTAAATTTAGCAGTTTTTTCTTCCTGTTAATACTATTTTAATATGAATTTAAGACAAACTCAACATTAAATTTAAAAATTTACTGAATATTTAATAAATTTATGACATTTTTCCTCTTTATCTCTAATCTTTTTAGCCTCTCTTCTTTTAATAGTATTACCGCCTGTAAATTATAAATGTACCTGAAGACTAGGTGAATTTCTGAGTTAATTAGATAAAAAAAATAAAAACCCAAAACCTAGATAGTTTGAGTTTTTATTTTATAAAAGTTAGTTGACCTGATCTTTGACCCCACACTCGCCTGCTGGAGCTTTCGCTACTCGGAATTGTCCTCTCACTACTAACCCTCTCGCCCTAAGACGGCAGGACTAACATCTAAGCCGCACCATGCTCATTAAACTTTGTTTAACTTACGTGGGTCGTTTCGCCTGCGACTGGCATCGACTTTCAATCACAAACCTAACTTTTATATGTATATTATATCGCACTTTTCGCCACAGTCAATACAATAACTTCATTGCAACCTTTTTCCAATAAAGCCTTTCCGCAATAAAAGGCTGTAGCACCGGTAGTAATAACATCATCTATTAATAAAATTTTTTTACCCTTAATTTTATCTAAATTAGTGGCTGTAAAACTACTTTTTAAATTATGCCAACGTCCCTCTCCATCTAGACCTATTTGATCTTTGGTAATAAGTTCTTTGGATAAGCACTTGATTAAATTCCTATCCAAGGACCGGCAAAGTTCCTTGCACAAAAATTCACTCTGATTGTAACCCCGTTTTTTTAGCACAAGAGAATCAGAAGGCACAAAAGTAGCGTATTCAGCCTCTATTTCCCTTGCTAATACAAGTCTTTTCATTAGACTGACCAAGACTCTTCCACAATTAAAATCACTTTTATATTTTAATCGGATTATCATTTCCTTAACTAAAGCATTGTAGTAACTGCAAGAAAAATATTTAATTTTTATATTTTCCCTTTGTATACTTCCTTCTACCACAGTAAAGTTTATCTTTTTTTCACAGCTCTCACATATTAATTCTTCCGTTGGATTATTACAAAGCAAACATTCTTCACTATTACCATATAGTACATCCAACAGACATTGAATGTAATAGTTTATACTTTTACCAATCCCATGTCCCATATAAGCTTGTTGAATCTCCTTATTATTTCTTTACAATTTTCCATATCTCTAGAGATATCCTTTGATAAAAACAATACTTCCCCTAAATTGCTTTCTTGTAGATTAGATGCTTTGCTACAGACAT
>JAAYTB010000046.1 GCA_012523855.1 Clostridia bacterium | reverse complement strand
TTATCTTTATTGTTGCATTTTTAGGTCAAGCCTCTTTGCCAACTGTTGAAGGAGAAAAAAGAACTAAAACAAATTCACTCTTATACATTATTCGCAATAAATCCGTTATAATTTGTTTAATAGTAACTTTCTTAACTATCATGGCCAATTATGGATTATATACCTATATTTCACCACTGTCAGAGTACTTTGAAATTTATGGTGGAATTAAAATAGTTTCTATCCTGTTCGGAATAGGAACCATAGTATCTGTAATTTTAGCCGGAAAATTCGTTGATGAACACCTTGGAGCCTTGACAGCCTCAATGTTAATCTTAGCTTTTGGAGCACTTGTTACCATATTCCAAACTGCAGTAACTAGGCAGGTAGAAACAGGAAAAGACGTGGCCACTTCTTTACAGTCAAGTACCTTTAATTTTGCTATAGTTTTTGGAAGTTCATTAGGGGGACTTATTTTAGCTAATGCTTCAGTTTTATATATTGTATACACAACTATTGGCCTATTGATTGTTCCAATTTTATTAAGCTTATTTGCTAGAAAAACCTTTTATAAATAGTAACTTACTAGTCTACTTTAGTCTAAAAAGAGAATGTATTCATCTCCTATCTAGCTGAGCTAAGGAAATTCTTACTCCTGCCTAACAGAAGATCTCATCAACGGGAACGGTGAACATAAAGCCCGCATTTGGTTTCTTTTCTTCTTTTAGCAAAGACTTAATTGCTGCAACTACTCTGTATAGTTTATTCTGATCTTTTATAACAGTAAATATTGTCTTGTTATATGGATGATTGTCCTTTAATAGTTTTTTCAGAGATCCAAATAAGGGGATATCAGATATATCATTGTTTACTATGGTACTTCCCATGCCCTGACTTTCTAATATAGTGGCTCCATTAACATTATGCTCTACCAATAGTGATAAAACATCCTCTAGGTAGTCGGTGTTATTTAGGACTATAAATAAAACTTTCATCAACATACACTCCTTTCCTCTGCAGATATATTATTGGCGATATCTACATCATTTTCCTCCTCTAAGTCCTCTATATTCCTATATTTATCTAAGCCGTTTATTTCTCCAGCTTTTTTTATGGCGTATTTAGAGAAGATTGGGCCTGTAGTTTCATATATTAGGATACTAAACATTATAATTGTTGTTATAGCAGTAGCGTATTCTGGTAACTGCTGCCTTACCAAAACAGACAATCCAATGGATACTCCCCCTTGAGGAAGAAGGGCAAGCCCCATATACTTTGTTACTGATTTTTCTGCTTTCACCGACAAGGAACCAATTAAGCTTCCAAAGTACTTGCCTAAACCTCGAGCAAAGACATAGGCAATTCCAATACCACCAATTGACTTTAAAATACTTAGATCAAGCGATGCACCAGCCAAGGTGAAAAACAAGACATAGAAGGCAGGGACAAAATTATTAATAGAATTAAAGGCCTTATCAGGTCTGTGTAAAAGGTTAACTAATGTTGCACCAATCATTATATTAGTTAATAGTGGCGAAAGACCTAATAGGTTTGAAAGTCCCACACCTACACCGATTGCTATAAGAGAAGCAACTTGTAAATCATCATGAACCCTTATTTTCTTTAAGACTATTGTCAGAACTAGGCCAATAAGAAAGCCAACAATTAGTGAACCAAAGATCTCTATGGATAGATCCTTCATAAGATTGAGAAATGATGGCCTTATACCACTGACAGACATCTTTGCCAAGGTTATAGAAATACCAAAAACCATTATTCCAAATATGTCATCTAAAGCTACCACAGGTAAGATGGTTCTTGTTAGTGGCCCATTTGCTCGATATTGTCTAATTACAAGAAGAGTTGCAGCAGGTGCCGTTGCAGCAGACATAGACGCTATAACTATACTAAAAGCAAAATCCCTGTTGAAAATAAAATACATAACTGAAAAAACAATTACTATTGCGCCTATTACCTCTGCTAATGTAATAACCAATATTTTCTTGCCGTATTCCTTCATGTCTTTTATTACAAACTCGCTTCCAATACTAAAGGCAATAAAGGCAAGGGCCAGTTCGCTGATAATCTCCAGTGACTGTGCATCTGATGAGCTAACTAGATTGAAAAATGATGGACCAAGAAGTAAGCCCAATACAAGGTAACCGGATACATTAGGTAATTTTACTAGACCTGCTAGTTTACCTCCAAGGAAACCTACTGCTAAAACAATGCTGATTTTTAAAATGATATCTATGGAAATCCCCTCCTATTAATTGTTTGAGTACTTGCGCCACCTTTAAAAAAGGACACAAAAAAAGCGCAGTTATACTACAAATGCGCTTGGTTCACTCCTATGAGGTTAGCTGACGGGTTAGGGCGCCCAAGTAGCCCTTCTAAAAAATTAGATTAACCCCAAATCCGACGGGTCCCCCACTATTATTAATATTCGGAGATAACTTTAACATCTATAATTATAGCATATTTAACAATTTCGTCAACTTAGGCTGCCTATAGCTTCTTTTATTTATCTTCCCAAATCTATAATGTTTTGGATAAGTCCCTTACACTTACCGCAGGGCTCACCAGTCTCTTCAATTACACCTGTTCCAGCACCAGTTACCTCTCCAACCTTTTCTACTGTGTCAGCACCATTCTTAACTGCATTAACTACAGCCTCTAAAGATACTTTCTTACAACCACAAACAGAAGAAAGTATAGCCTTCAATTCACTTTTACATCCTTCACACTCTGTGCATACTCCTGCAGATTCAACTAATTCATCCACTGTTCTTGCACCAGAAATCATTGCCTTTCTAATTGATATATAATCAACATCGTTTTTTGTACATATCACTCTATTTTTTGCCATATTGTTAAGCCTCCTTGATTTGCTTATATATTATCTAAAATAGCATAAGATTTGCTTATTTTAACTGTAGAATAATGAATTATAAGTTTGCCAGTTAGATTCTCTTTATATTATGTAGATATCCAAATTAACTTATTCAAAAGACTGATATCTTATTTGACCAATTTCCCTGTCCTAACACCTTGTAGAACATCTACATGTTTATAGTCATTTACTACCTCAATAAGACTCTTCATCTCATCAGTAACAACCTTATTTTTATGGTATACAATGCTAAAAAACCTATCCCAATCACAGTCTGTATTCTGAATAACATGTATTTTTCCATTCCTTATTTCCTCTTCTACCTGCCTAATAGAAATAACTGCTAGGCACTGATTTTCAATTACCGCCTTTTTTATAGAAGAAGAACTGTTACCTTCTAGAGCTATTCTTATTGGTATTTCTCTATCCTGCATATATCGTTCAAACAACTCTCTAGTTCCACTACCTTGTTCACGGATGGCAAAATTTTCACTTTTCAGTTCTTCTAGCTTAACCTTCTTCTTCTTAGCAAAGGGATGCTTGCTGCTACAAATAAGAACTAGGAAGTCATTTACCTCAGGAATAGAAATCAAATCTGAACTTTTAACCTTTCCCTCTACTATAGCGATATCTAGCTCCGATTTCAACAATTTTTCTTCTATATTCTTTGTGTTATTTACATGAGAATATATTTCGGTTTGGGGATTAATTTCCCTGAAAGCATTAATAACATCGCTAAGAATACAATTCCCCACGGTGTTGGTTGCACCAATTCTAATTTTCTTCACGTAATTATCTGCAATCATCATTTCTTCCATATCGTCAAACTGCTTTACCACATTTCTTGCATAGGAAAGAAGCCTTTGACCCTTTTCCGTTATGTATAACTTCTTAGAAAGCCTTTCAAACAAGAGCCCTCCATAATGTTCCTCAAGCTCTCTAATGGCTTGGCTTACTGTAGGTTGGGAAATAAAAAGTTTCGCTGCAGCACTACTCATTTTACCAGTATCAACAACTGCAATAAATATTCTCAAATGCCTTATGGTCACATTATCACCTGCTTTTCTTATCACTGAAATATTGATAGGTTTTACCTATGACTTTAATTAGATAATATCATTTTATTATTAACTTCACAAGTGATATATTGAAATTAGAATTCTGTTAAATTCAAAACAAAGAGGTGAAATATATGAAGGTTCTTATTATTGGCGGTGTATCAGCTGGTACTAAGGTTGCTGCAAAGCTAAAGAGGGAAAACTTTGCCTATGACGTTACAATTTTAACTAAAAGCAAAGATATTTCCTATGCTGGTTGTGGACTACCCTACTATGTTAGCGGGGTAATTGAAGATAGCAGCCAATTAATAGTTAATACTCCTGAAAGTTTTTCAAAGTTAACTGGAGTTTCGGTACTGACTGAAATGGAAGTGACAAAAGTTAATCCTGAGGAAAAAACTGTAGATGCATTAAATTTAAAAACACAAGAGTCCCTTAAGTTTGAATATGACAAATTAGTTATTGCCTCAGGGGCTGAAGCTATCAAGCCTCCTATTGATGGAGTGAATTTAAAAAATGTTTTTCTTATGAGAACACCAGATGATGCTTACAGCCTACGTCAGGCTGTTGATTCAGGTGAAACTAAGAGGGCTATCGTAGTGGGAGGAGGATATGTTGGTCTTGAGATTGCCGAGAATTTATCTTCCCAAGGAATAAAGACAGTTGTCATTGATATGGCAAAACATATACTGCCAGGTTTTGATGACGACTTTGCTGAATATGTTGAAAATCATTTAGCAGATCAAGGAATCATGACCTTCACTGAGACAAAACTTGAAGCTATCCTTGGTGAAGAAAAGCTGCAGTTGAAGCCGGTTTTAACCCTGTAAGTGTGGTAGCTGTTGTAGATGACAAGGCCCACTACTACCCTGATGCATCATCCTTTATTGTTAAGATGATAGCAGACAGGGAAAGTAAGAAATTATTAGGCTTGCAAGTACTGGGCAAAGGTGCAGTAGATAAAATGGTTGATATTGCTGTGACAGCTATTACTATGGGAGAAAGTCTAGAAGATATAGAAAATATGGATTTAGCATATGCACCACCATTTTCAACAGCAATTCATCCCTTCTCCCATACTATTAATATTTTATTAAATAAAATCAGCGGTGCTTTTGAAACCATAACTCCTGTAGCTTATGCCGCTGGAGATGCTGAAGAATTTAAAGTAATTGATGCTTCTCTTAGTCCAAGCATAGATGGAGCTCATTATATAGACCTTGAGAAGGTAAAGGGAGAGCTTACAGAATTTAAAAAGGATGAAAAGCTTCTATTGGTCTGTGCAAAGGGTAAAAGAGCTTACATGCTTCAAAACCGTTTAAAGCACTTTGGATATAGCAATACACTGGTTCTAGAAGACGGAACTACCTTTAATGAGCTAGATAAATAAAAAATTATTTTTGGAGGTTTAGGAATATGCCAGAATTAACAATTAGTGCAGCAGATGAAAAAAGAGTAAAGGCTTTAGGCTTTTTACGTAACAAGGGAACTAATAATTTCTCAGGTAGAATTATTACAGTGAATGGAAAAATAACAACAGCTCAAAACAAATGTATAGCAGAAGCTGCTGAGCTTTTCGGAAATGGTATTGTAACTTTTACTACTAGATTAACTGTAGAAGTTCAAGGAATTCCTTATGATAAAATCGAAGACTTTAGAGCCTATCTTGCTAAGGAGGGTCTTGTAACAGGCGGTACCGGTTCTAAGGTAAGGCCAGTAGTATCCTGTAAAGGCACCACCTGCCAATATGGATCAATTGATACTTTTGCCCTATCAGAAGAAATTCACCAAAGATTTTTTAATGGATACTCTGATGTAAAGCTTCCACACAAATTTAAAATTGCTGTTGGAGGTTGCCCAAATAACTGCGTTAAACCAGATCTAAATGATTTAGGCATAGTTGGTCAAATGGTACCTAATTTTGATGAGGATTACTGTAATGGATGTAAAAAATGTTCTGTAGAAGAAGCTTGCCCAATCAATGCAGCAAAGGTTGTTGATGGCCTTCTTAACATTGATAAGAAAGAATGTAATAACTGCGGACGTTGCATAGGTAAGTGTCATTTTGACGCCATTGAAGATGGACAGGTAGGCTATAAGATCTACATAGGAGGAAGATGGGGAAAACGTGTAGCTCACGGAAAGCCTCTTAGCAAGATTTTCGCAAGTAAAGAAGAAGCTATGGACATAATAGAAAAAATGATTCTTTTATACAGAAAACAAGGCAAAACCGGTGAACGTTTATCTGAAACTATTGAAAGACTTGGCTTTGAAAATATAGAAGCTCAATTATTATCAAATGATCTCCTTGACAGAAAAGAGGAAATCCTAGAAGCAAAACTTCACCTTACAGGAGGAGCGAGCTGCTAGAACAGGTAACAGGTAACAGGTATCAGGTTGCAGATATCAGGTGTCAGGTGTCGGATATCTGATAGCTGATGTTAGGTACTGGTTTTGAATAAGCTTATTTCTTGATATGTGGCATTGTTAAAAAGAAGTGTTGATAGGTAATTAGGGAGCTTGTCCTGAATTCTTACCTATCAACACTTTTTTAAAACATTCCTTTATAGTCTTTTTAGGGACTAATAAAAGCATTTGAATTCTATTTTATTTTAAATAGAAGAGATATTGTTTTCCAGCCTTATCTTCCCTTAAGACCTGTGAAGATGAGATCTTAAAAACCCTATCAATCTCCCTACTTTCAAATACCACTTCCGGCCTATTACAAATAACTATCTCCCCCTTATCCATAAGACAAACCCTGTCAGATGTAGAAAGGGCACTGTTTAAGTCATGGAGGACCATAACTATAGTCTTGCCCATCTTTTTTAGAATCTTTATTATTTCTAATATTTCAAGTTGATGATTAATATCCAAATAAGTAGTAGGCTCATCTAAAAAGATTATATCTGTATCCTGGGCTAAAACCATGGCTATATAAACCTTTTGACGCTGGCCACCAGAAAGCTCAAGAATATTTTTATTTATATATTTATTAAGGCCCATCTTTTCTATAGCCTTCTCCACAATTTCCTTATCCTTTTCCTGAGGAGTACGGGAAAAGCCTAAATAGGGGTATCTTCCATGGATAACCAAATTATACACCGTTATATTCGGAACAGACCTAAGCTGAGGTAAAAAGGATACCTTCTTTGCTAGCTCCTTCTTTGGAAGCTTTGACATATCCTTGCCCCTTATGGTAACTTCTCCTCTAAAAGGCTTTATCAAATTTGCAGCAGTTTTTAATAAGGTAGTCTTTCCACAGCCATTCTTGCCTATAATACTTGTAATACTAGCTTCTTCAAATTCTAGGTTTATATTTTTAATGATTTCCAACTTATTATAGCCTGCACTTATATTTTTTAATTTAATCATAAAGCTGACCTCTCCTGCCTTTAATTAGTAGATATATAAAAAAGGGACCTCCTAGGAAAGACATTATTATTCCAACAGGGATTTCAAATGGAGCAAAAAGCACTCGTGCCAGTAAATCACAAAACATGGTAAAAATACTTCCTAACAATGCGGATACTGGAAGTACAATTCTATTGTCATAGCCAACTAAAATTCTTGAAACATGAGGAACAATAAGTCCTACAAAGCCTAAGAGACCAGCAAAGCTTATAGCACTTCCTGCCAGCATGGCTGCTAGAATTAAAAATATAAAACGAAGACAGCTAACATTTAAACCTAGGGATTTGGCACTTTCATCTCCTAAGGCCAGTATGTTCATATCATAGCTTAGGATCAAGGCTATAATAAGGGCAAAGACAATAAAAGCTCCTGCAAAAGTTAACCTTTCCATTGTTATAGCTGAGAAGCCCCCTATTAAAAATGCTGTTCTTTCCATAGCTAAATCAGGCTTTAAAGTTAATATGGTATCTGTCATTGCTCCTATAAAGCTTGATACGGCAACTCCTGATAGAACTATAGCCATCCTAGAAGCTCCTGTACTTCTGGCTATAAAATAAACTAAAAGGACAGCCAGGAGAGCACCTATAAAGGCTGCAATAGTTGTATAGTTTAAGGCTGCAGAAAAAAAAGCTGCAATTAAGACAGTAAATAATCCTGCACCTGAATTTACACCAATAATACTTGGACTTGCAAGTGAATTATTTAATACAGACTGGAGTATGGCTCCTGCCACAGACAAAGCACAGCCTGCAAGAAGTGCAGCTAAAGTTCTTGGTATTCTAACATAGCTTATAATTCTATAGATTTTAGAGCTCCTATCCCCTTCCTTCATGGCAGAAAGAATTTCTGATAAGGATATTCTTGAAGCCCCAATGCTTATGCTCATAAAGACTCCAATTATTAGTAAAATTACAAGTAAAGCTATAACTATAGCGTTATAACTCTTGCTGTTTTTATTTAAATTTATCCGGGTAGAGAATTTTTGCAACATACTCATAGCTATCCCCCCATTTTGCATTAGGCTTATAATGGAATAGTTCCTTTGGAAGGACAATAACTCTATCCTTCTTTACTGCAGATAAATCACTCCATGCCGGGTGTTTCTCTATTCCATCCTTTAGAGCCTTTAAGGCCTTTTCACTATTACCCATTGTCACTACAAAAATATAGTCCGGATCTTCCTCAATAATTACTTCCATGCTTAGCTCCTCCAACAGCGACTGGTGCTTTGCTGCTATGTTGACAGTACCTAGATCATTAAGGATTTTACAGGCCATATTATCATCATTTTTTGCCTTTGCACCACTTGAAAAGGCACGAATAAATAATATATTGGGATTATTCTTCTTATCAATTTTACTTAGAACAGTATCAATTTGTTCTTTAACAGCTAAACCATTTTTCTCATATAATTCCTTGTTACCAGTTATATCTGTGCAAATCTTAAGCATATGCAGATAGTCCTCAAAATGCTCTACCTTAAAAAAGGCAAAAGTTATATTAGATTTTTTTAGGGTTTCTGAAATCTTCACATGGCTTTCTATATCAGGAGAAAGGATAACAAAATCCGGGTCAAGACCTATTATTTCTTCTAAATTTGGCTCCTTTATTGTACCAACAATATTTGTGTCTTGAGGCAAGTCCATATTTCTCTCGCTGATAACATCATTAGTTACTCCTACAAGGTCCCCTCCTGCAAAGATCCAAGTTTCAGCATAGGAGCCAACAAGGGAAACTACTCTTTTAGGCTTATCCTTCAAGTTAACAGTATTGCTTAATGAATCTGTAAAGCTGTAATAATATTTGCTATGAAGGTCTGCCTCTGCCTGCCCCTTACATCCTGTAAGCAGCACTGGTAACAAGCCAATTATAAGGAGTAGAGAAAATATGACCCCTGCTCTTTTGAAGTTTATACTTCCGTAGTTATGGCTAACTTTTCTACTTTTAAATATAAGATTCATTTTACTTCAGTCCTTACCTATTGATTTACTTTACTTAAATCATATTACTATAGTAATGTATTGTAAAATATAATTATATAATGATTATAATAGGTATTGCCTATAATTCTAGACTAATTTTTTGCACAAAAAAGGAGCCGCACATTAATTGCCAAGTCCAAAAGATGGTTTAATCCCTTAGATGCTTTAAGACCACTAATTATTTTACCAACTAATATAGCAGCAACAATTGTAGCAATTCCTACTTGACTGAATCTTTCATATAAAAGCCATGAGCCATCATTGCAATAACAGTGAGTAGACTGTCAAAGACAATCTTAACTTTGCCGTATTCCTTATGATACTTGATAGATATAACCTTTACCAAGGCATCCTGTGGATATTTTTAAGTGTTGACTAAAGACTGCAGGGCATACACCAACTGGAGTGGCACCAAGACTGGCCTTTATAGAAAGACTTACTCCCAGGGATGAAAAGAATAGACCTATCAACATCAAACCGCTACTTTTCCCTATTTAATTATATCAATTATTGAAAATGAGAGCCATGTAATTATTCCCTTTACTTTCAAATACTATAATACTGATGAAGCTAACTCTTCAAATTTTTTATTTAAGTGAATAGGACTCCATTCTGGACTTTTACAGATAAAAAGATAATCAAATTTATCCTTATGTATAGATCTTATATCTTCAGTATGTTCAAATGGAAATAGTCCATCTAAGCTGTAAACCTGTGAATCTTTTCTTCTAATCCACTTTACTTTTGTATTAGGCCGTTCTTCAATCACCCTTCTTAACCAGTTGCCACAGTTCCAGCTGTCACTTCCCTTATAATAGTGGTAGTAATCATGGTGGAAATCGATATTTACTATTTTTAATTTTAATTTTGTTGGTATCCTATCAATAATGCTCTTTATATATTTATGATTGTCCACCTTCAGAAAGTTTTCCCTTGCTATTTTCAAGTTCCTTAGATAGCTTTTCAAAAAATAATAATCGTCAATTACTCCTACTTGCTTAAGTTCTGGATATCTTAAATATCTCTTTTTCCAGATGGATTGTAGCATATCATTAGGCATCTCATAATTTACATCGGGAAAATACATGTTTCTTTTCTCTGATGAAGCATTAATAAAGTAATCAAAATCAATGCTTAATACCCCTACCATACCATCCCCCCTATAATAAATTTATATTCTTATTTATTATAGGGTATAAAGTTGACATTTTCAAAAGGGCCAGTCAAGAAGTCTCCTTCTCAACTGGCGTCCATCATATTGAAAATATATTATCCATGTCTCAATGGTTATATTGTTACATAAGTCACTTATTTGATAGCAAGTGCAGTTCCCCATTCACTTTCATTAAATCCTACTAGAACAAAACCATCACCAACAAGAATTGGACGTTTCACAAGCATACCGTCTGATGCTAACAGGCTATACTGCTCTTCCTGGCTCATGTTGACCAATTTGCTTTTTAGATTCAATTCCTTATAGACCTGTCCTCTAGTATTGAAGAATTTCTTTAGAGGCAAACCACTT